>JBAXJA010000001.1:0-52867 GCA_037138115.1 Thermoleophilia bacterium
AGTGTCCCCGTCGGGAAGACGAAACGACGCCATGGCCATCAGGGCAACGCCCTGGTTGCCTCGCGCTTCCGATTCGCGACCGGCGGGGACACTGCGCGCCCGGGGCGTCCAGGCGGATCCCGAGAGGAGCGAGTGCGAGCCCCTCAATACCGAACAGCCACCAGCGTGAGCCCATGCGGGGGCGCCGTGATCCCCGCATCACTCCGAGGCGCGCCCTCCAGCAGCGCACGAAACGATTCCGTATCGCGTCGCCCCCGCCCGCACTCGAGCATCGTGCCCACCAGCACGCGAACCATGTGACGCAGGAAGGCATTGGCCTCGAGCCGCAACACCCACTCGTCGCCGTCGTCGCGCCACGCGCACTCGATCATCGTGCGGTGGAAGAACGTGTGGTTGGTCTCGGTGGGCGTGAAGGCCCGGAAGTCGTGCTGCCCCACAGCCATCGCTGCGCATGCATCGAGGGCGGCTCTGTCGAGCGGCCTGCCGAGATGACGCAGGGTGCGGTGGCGGCGAAGCGGCGAGGGCGGCCCCACCAGCAAGCGATAGTCGTACACCCGTGACGTGGCGTCTCCGCGCGCGTCGAAGCCGTTCGGCATCACCGTCACGTTCCGGACCGCCACGTCCTGGGGCAACAACCCCGCGAGCGATCGGCGAAGGCGCACGGGCTCGGCCTCGGCCTCGTCAAGACCGTCCGGCACCACGATGCTCGCCACCTGGCCGCTGGCATGAACGCCGGAGTCGGTGCGACCCGCCACGCGAATTGCGGGCCGCGACCTGAAAACGACGTCGAGGGCATCCCGGAGGACACCCTCGACAGTTCTCTCGCCGGGCTGCTCGGCCCAGCCCAGAAATGCCGCGCCGTCGTACTCGATGTCGAGACGGAGCGCGGTCACCGCGCGCGGGCTAGTTGTAGTTCGTCGGTGACAGGCCGAAGGCCGTCACGCGGAACGGGAACACGTCGTACAGCGTGCCGGGCGACTGGTACACCTGCGCAAGCGCCCACTGGTTCTGGGCGTTGAGGGTGACGTAGCCGCTGCCCTTCTGGGTAATGACCGACCAGGCGTATCCGTTGACCGGACCCACGCGGCGCTCAGTCACCTTGATGCCCGACGACGTGTTGAGTTGCACGTATACCGATGCCCACTTGTTCTTGGAGCCGGTACCGCGCTGCGCCTGCAGCCGGAAGCTGTAGCCCCCGTTGCTCGCCGATGCGATCGTGTACTTGTTCGACGTCGGGCCGCACTGCTGCCCCGTGGGGAACAGGTCGTTGACCACCGCGACGGGCACGCCACCGACGTTGTCGCAGAAGTTGACGCCGCCATCCACGACCGTCCACTGCGAGCCGGCCCCATAGAGGATGACCCACTGCGTGGAGATCTGGCTGCGGTACTGGGCCGTCGGGATGATCTGGGCCCGGGCGTACGACGGGTTCACCGAGCTCACGGCGATGTTGCCCACGGAGTACTCGGTAAACGTGTAGCCCTGTGTCTGCGTGGTCCATGCGTTGACCGCCGCCACGATGCCCGTGACCTCGGCCGGCGAGCCGGCCTGAGTTGCCACGGCCGGGGAGGCCACGGCGATGGCACCGAGGCCCACGGCGATGGCCCCAAGCCCGATTGATGCGCGGGTGCGCAGGGTCATGCGGCGACTTCGGACGAACTCGGCACCGGACGCGAGAGCTCGAGCAGCACCATCGGAGCGGCATCGCCCTGACGCGGACCAAGCTTGATCACGCGCGTGTAGCCACCGGGAATGTCCTTGAATACGGGAGCGATCTCGTTGAACAGGCGGTACGTGATGGGCTTGTTGCGGAGCAGCGCGATGGCCTGGCGGCGGGCGTGCAGCGTGCCCTGCTTGCCGAGGGTGATTGCACGCTCTGCCGTCTGGCGGGCCAGCTTGGCCTTGGCCGCAGTCGTCTGAATGCGCCCATGCTCAAGCAGCGCGATGGCCATGTTGGCCGCCATCGCCGAGCGATGTGCGCTGTCACGATTAAGCTTGGGTCCGCGGTTGCGGTGTCGCATCTGAGTCTCCGGTTACTGGTTGGTGCGGTCAGTCGTCGCGAAGTGCGAGACCGTGGCGGGCAAGGTTCTCCTTGACCTCCTCGACGCTCTTCTTGCCGAAGTTCGGGATGGCCGCAAGGTCATCCTCGCTCTTCGAGATGAGGTCGCCGATGGTCTCAACACCCACGCGCTTCAGGCAGTTGTACGAACGCACACCGAGCTCAAGCTCCTCGATGAGGATATTGGCCATCTCGCCGCCGGGCTGAGGAGCCTCGGGCTCCTCCTCCACGAGCATGCGGATGTCATTCGGGTCAGCGAAGATCGACAGGCGCTCGATGAGGATGGCCGAGGCCTGGGCGACGGCCGTGCGCGGATCCACGCTGCCGTCGGTCTCCACCTCGAGGGTGAGCTTGTCGTAGTCGGTGCGCTGGCCGACGCGGGCTGCGCCCACCTCGTACCGCACGCGGCGCACCGGCGAGAAGTTGGAATCAACCGGGATGACCCCGATCGTGGTGCCAGGACCCTTGTTCTGGTCGGCGGGCACGTAGCCGCGGCCGCGGGCGATGGTGAGCACCATGCCCAGCGAGGCGCTGGCCTCCAGGTTGGCGATCTCGAGCTCGGGGTTCAAGATCTCAAGATCAGCGGGGCATGTGATGTCACCGGCGGTAACGACGCCCGGGCCCTGACGGTTGAGCTCGACCTCAATCTCATCGGCCTCGCCGATAAGGCGGCACACCAGGCCGCGGAGGTTCAGGATGATGTCGGTGACGTCCTCACGCACGCCGGGGACCGTGGTGAACTCGTGCTGCACGCCATCGATCTTCACCGAGGTCACGGCCGCGCCCTCGAGCGACGACAGGAGCACGCGGCGGATCGAGTTACCGAAGGTGTGACCGAAACCACGGTCGAGCGGCTCCACTTCGACCTGGCCGAGGGTCTCGGACAGGGGCTCATACGCCATGCGCGGGGTCTGGATATCGAGCATTTGTTTTTGCTGCTCCTCCCGGCACTCGGCCGGTCAGTGGATGAACGCGGATCCCGATTCGGCGGCCTCGGCCCGGGGTCCCCGCGTCAGGGGCCCCCGGCCATCGCGTGCCGGTTCGGGGTACTGCCTACTTCGAGTAAAGCTCCACGATGAGCTGCTCGCGCACCGGGGTATCAATCTCCGTACGGTCCGGCGCCTTCAGCACCTTGCCGGACAGCGAGTCATGGTCGGCCTGCAGCCACGGGGCCACGGACGCACCGATCTCGGTGGCACCGCGGACTGTGGTCTCGGCCGGCGACGACGCCTTGATGGTGATGATGTCGTCGGGACGGCACTGGTAGCTGGGGATGTCCACCCGGCGGCCATTGACCTGGAAGTGCCCGTGGCCCACCAACTGACGCGCCTGGCGGCGTGATGCCGCAAAGCCCAGTCGGGTCACCACATTGTCGAGGCGCAGCTCGAGCAGGCGCAGCAGGTTCTCACCGGTCACGCCGGGCTGACGGCTGGCCTTCTCGTAGTAGCGGCGGAACTGCTTCTCGAGAATGCCGTAGTACCTGCGCGCGCGCTGCTTCTCGCGCAGCTGCATGAGGTACTCGGACTGACGGATCCGGCCGCGGCCATTCTGGCCGGGCGGGTAGTTGCGGCGCTCAATGGCGCACTTCTCAGTGGAGCAGCGGGCACCCTTGAGGAAGAGCTTCTCGCCCTCACGGCGGCACTGCTTGCACTGCGGGTCACGATCGCGGGCCACGTCGGCCTCCTAGACGCGGCGCCGCTTACGCGGGCGGCAACCATTGTGTGGAACAGGACTGACATCGGTGACCGAGGTCACCTCAAGGCCGGCCGCCTGCAGCGACCGGATGGCCGTCTCGCGGCCGGAACCGGGACCCTTCACGAACACATCAACCTTCTGCAGGCCGTGCTCCATGCCCTTGCGGGCTGCAGCGTCGGCGGTCACCTGGGCGGCGAAGGGTGTGCTCTTACGAGACCCCTTGAACCCGGCCGAACCGGCCGTTTCCCATGCGATGACGTTGCCGTGACGGTCAGTCAGGGTGACGATCGTGTTGTTGAACGAGGTCTTGATGTGCGCGTGGCCGAGCGCAATGTTCTTGCGGGCCTTGCGACGGGTACGACCTCGAGTTGCCTTCTGGCGTGCCAATGGACTCCCTTAGCTCCTGCTAGGCCTTGCGCTGCTTGCCGACTGTGCGCTTCGGACCCTTGCGGGTACGGGCGTTGGTCTTGGTCCGCTGGCCATTGACCGGAAGACCGCGGCGGTGGCGAAGCCCGCGGTAGCAGGCAATGTCCATGAGCCGCTTGATGTTGTTGGCGCGCTCGCGCCGAAGGTCACCCTCAACGATGTAATCGCGCTCGATCACCTCGCGGAGCCGACCCACTTCTTCTTCAGTCAGGTCACGAACGTAGGTGTTCGGACCGATCCCGACCTTGCCCAGGATCTCGTTGGCCGTGGTACGACCAACCCCGTAGACGTAGGTAAGACCGATCTCCACCCGCTTCTCGCGAGGGATGTTGACTCCGGCGATTCGTGCCACTGATTACCCCTGGGTCTGCTTGTGACGAGGGTTGCTGCAGATCACGAGGATCTTGCCGTGCCGCTTGATGACGCGGCACTTCTCGCAGATCGGCTTCACGGACGGACGGACCTTCACTTGCGACTCCTCGCTGGGTGACCCGGCGACAGCACGTCAGCGCCCATCAGGGCGGAGATCGTGGCGGCGCCACTGCGCGCGAGGTGACGAGGGACGAAAGCGGGCCGGATCGGGCACACGACAATCATCGCGTTGCGTTCCACGCGCGGCCGGGGAAGATAGCAGGAAGCGGACACCATCGGAACCGACCCGTCAGCCCGCGTGCCGGGTGAGGATGCGGGGGCCCGAGGCGGTGATGGCGACGGTGTGCTCGAAGTGCGCGGCCAGACCGCCATCCTTCGTGGTCACAACCCAGCCGTCATGCCCAAGGATGACCTCGTGATCACCCTGGGTGACCATGGGCTCAATGGCGATGACCACGCCCTCCTCCAGCAGCACCCCGGTCCCGGGCTTGCCGAAATTGGGCACCTGCGGCTCCTCGTGCATCGAACGGCCCACGCCGTGCCCCACGAGTGTGCGTACAACCTGGAACCCGGCCCGCTCCACGACTTCCTGCACGGCCGCACCGATGTCACCCGTGCGGTTTCCCGGGCGGGCGGCCTGAATACCGGCGGCCAGTGAACGCCGTGTGGCATCCATCAGGCTGGCGGCCACGCCGCTCACCTCGCCCACCGGAATGGTGCGCGCAGAATCCGATACCCATCCGTCGAGGGTCACGCCGCAGTCGATCGACACGATGTCGCCCTCCAGCAGCGCCACCGGACCGGGGATGGCGTGCACCACCTCGGCATTGACCGACGGACAGATGGTGCCCGGAAACCCGTGGTAGCCCTTGAATGACGGCACGCCGCCCTTCGACACGATGAACTCCTCAGCCATCGCATCAAGGTCGGCGGTGGTGACACCTGGTGCAACCGCGGCCTCGAGCCTGTCGAGGCATTCCGCCAGCACCGCCCCGCTCGCCGCCATCGCCTCGATCTCGGCCGGCGTCTTGGGGATGGGCCCGCTGCTACGAGAGTGCTTCGACAACGCGCGCCTGAACCTGGTCCAGAGGAAGTGATCCGTCGATGTCGCGCAGCAGGCCACGCGAGCGGTAATAGCCGATCAGGGGCGCGGTCTGCGCCTCATACACGTCGAGTCGGTTGGCCACGGCCTCAACGCGGTCGTCATCGCGCTGGTACAGGTCGCAGGCCTCGCCGGTCACGCTGCATGCGGATCCGTCGTAGGGGTTGGATGTCTCGTGGAACGAGCGCCCGCACCCCCTGCAGATCCAGCGGCCGGCCAACCGGCGCATCAACTCGTCGCGCGGCACCTCAAATGCAATGACGTTGTCGAGCGGCGCGCCCACCTCGGACAGCATGCCGTCGAGGGCCTCGGCCTGCGCCAGGGTGCGCGGGAAGCCGTCGAGCATGAAGTCGTCGGCACGACTGGAGAGCGCCTCACGGATCATCCCGATCACCACCGCGTCGGGCACCAGGTCACCGGCGTCCATGAACGTCTTGGCCTGGAGCCCCAGAGGCGTGCCCGCTGCCACGGCTGCGCGCAAGAGATCACCCGTGGACAGGTGCAGCAGCCCGCGCTCCTTGAGGAACTCCGCCTGCGTCCCCTTGCCCGCACCAGGCGGACCAAACAGTACGAGGCGCGCTATTGGAGGAACCCGTCGTACGAGCGCATCATCAGCTGTGCCTCCATCTGACGCATCGTGTCAAGTGCAACTCCCACCACGATCAGCATGGATGTCCCGCCGAAGAGCCCGAAGAACACATTCGACTCGGGCAGGTACCTGAAGATGATGTTCGGGAACTCGGCGATGATCGCGAGATAGATGGCCCCCGGAAGCGTGAGGCGCGTGACGACCCGGTCAAGGTAGACCGCGGTCGGACGCCCCGGACGCACGCCCGGGATGAAGCCGCCGTACTTCTTCAGGTTGTCCGCCTGCTCGGTCGGGTTGAACTGCACCGCCGTATAGAAGTACGTGAAGAGGACGATCAGCAGACCCTCAAACAGGATGAACCACCATGAGCCCGGCGACAGGAAGTCAGCCACGCTCTTGAGGAACGATCCGCCACCGGCCAGCTCTGCGAGCGTGGGCGGGAGAATCGTCACTGAGGCCGCGAAGATCACCGGGATCACGCCAGCCATGTTCACCCGGATGGGCATGTAGGTGGTACCACCGGACGTCATGCGACGGCCCACCTGGCGCTTGGCGTACTGAATGGGGATCCGGCGCACGCCCTCGTTCACGAAGACGACGCCGATGACGATGCCCACCGCGATGATCGCGATGATGACGGCCGTAATGGGAGGAAGGCCGATCCAGCCGCGCAGTGCCGCGGGCAGGCTGGCCACAATTCCGCAGAAGATCAACAGCGACATGCCGTTGCCGATCCCGCGCTGGGTGATGAGCTCTCCGAGCCACATCACCATGGTGGTGCCCGCGGTCAGCGAGATGATGATGAGGAACGTGCGCGACCAGCCAACGTCGGGCAGTGCGTCCTGCGAGCGGAAGTACAGGACGTAGGCGAGCGACTGCATGAGCGCCAGACCCACGGTCATGTACCGCGTGTACTGGGTGATCTTGGCGTACCCGGCCTCGCCCTCCTTCTGAAGGCGCTCGAGCGACGGGATGACCACAGTCATCAACTGCAGAATGATGCTCGCCGTGATGTACGGCATGATCCCGAGCGCAAACACGGCGAAGCGCGTAAGCGCGCCTCCCGCGAACAGGTTCAGGAAGTTGAGGATGTTCGTGGTGCCCTTGCTCTGAAGTGCCGCCGCCAGGTTTGAGGCGTTGACACCCGGAACGGGCACGTACGAACCGAAGCGGAACACCGCCAGAAGGCCGGCGGTGACCAGGAGCTTCTTCCGCAGCTCCGGAGACCGGAGCGAATTGAGCATGGCGGTGAGCATGGGCGGTCGGGGCCTATGGCCTCGGCGAGCGTGCTGCGACCGACGGGTTCGTGACTACTCCGCGCCGACGAGCTCGACGCGGCCACCGGCCGCCTCGATCTTGGCGACCGCAGCGGGAGATGCCTGATCAACACGCACCGTAAGCGCGTGAGTGATCTCGCCGGTGGCCAGCAGCTTCACGGGCCATGCACGGTTGTCATTGTTCTTCACCAAACCGTGCTCCGCAAGCGACGAGGCATCCACCACATCGCCTGCGGCGAAGAACTTGGCGAGTGCGCCCACGTTGATCGGCACTGAATGGGTGCGGAACGGACCGAACGGCATCGACTTCTTGTGGTTCGGGCCGGGCAGCTTGCCCTTCTGCATGTGCAGGGGAACGGTGCCGCCGCGGTAACCCGGGCGCGGGCCCGGACCGGAACGGGCGCCAGCGCCCTTCATGCCGCGACCGCACGTCTTGCCCTTGCCGGAGCCCGGTCCACGACCGACGCGCTTGCGACGATGCCTCGCGCCCGGGTTGGGGCGCATGTTCTCAAGACGGATCTCTTCCGGATCCACGTTCTGCTCGTCAGCGGCCACCGTCGACCTCCTCCACCTTCACGAGGGACGCCACCTTACGAAGCGCGCCCTGCAGGGACGGCGAGTCCTCGTGGACCGCCGTGGAACCAATTCGACCAAGACCCAGCGCACGGAGGGTACCCCTGTGACGCTGTGTGCTCCCAATCTTGGAGCGGACCTGGGTGATCTTCAGCTCGCTCATGCGGGAACCTCCTCAGCGGCCGGGGCGTCGTCTGCCGGGGCGTCATCTGCGGGGGCCTCCGCGGCCGGGGCGTCGTCTGCCGGGGCCTCCGTTGCAGGGGCCTCGCCTGTTGGTGCCTCCGCTGCAGGGGCCTCCGCTGCAGGGGCCTCCGTTGCCGGAGCGTCGTCGACGATCGGCTTGTTCGAGCCGCCGGACACGCCGAGAACCTCAGCCACGGTCTTGCCGCGAAGGGCAGCGACCTCGGCCGGCGTGCGGAGCGACTTCAGACCGTTCACTGTGGCCGTCACCAGGTTGACCGGGTTGGTCGTACCCAATGACTTACTCAGGATGTCACGGACACCCGCGAGCTCGAGCACTGCGCGCACACCACCGCCGGCGATAACGCCGGTACCGGGTGCAGCAGGCTTCAGCAGCACGCGACCGGCGCCATGGTGGCCAATGATCTCGTGCGGAATGGTCGCGCCGTACCGGGGCACGCGGAACATGTTCTTCTTGGCGTCATCCACGGCCTTCTGGATGGCGAGCGGAACCTCGTTCGCCTTGCCGTGACCCACGCCAACTGCGTCCACCTCGTTGCCCACGACCACCAGGGCCGAGAACGAGAAGCGGCGACCGCCCTTGACGACCTTGGACACACGGTTCACCTGAACGACGCGCTCCTGGAGCTCGACCCCGTCCGTGCTGACCTTTTCGCGTCTGCGCTCTGCCATCTTCTTCCTCGTCCCTAGAACTCGAGCCCGGCTTCGCGGGCGCCGTCGGCAAGCGACTTGACCCGGCCGTGGTACAGGTATCCGCCGCGGTCGAAGACGACGCGGCTTACGCCGGCCGTCTTTCCACGCTCGGCGATGAGCTTGCCAACCTCGCCAGCAGCCGGACCCTTTGCCAACCCCTTGAGGGCGGGCTCGTGGGAGCCTGCTGCAGCCACGGTGTGGCCCTTGTCGTCGTCGATGAGCTGCGCGTAGATGCGCAGGTTCGACCGCGAGACGGACAGGCGCGGGCGCTCGGCGGTGCCGTGCACCTTGCCGCGAACGCGGCGGTGGCGCCGTGCGCGAGCGTCTCGTGTAGTGATCTGGCCCATTCCTCTCCCGTTCCCTATGCCCGCTTGCCGACCTTGCGGCGCACGAGCTCACCTGCGTAACGAATTCCCTTGCCCTTGTAGGGCTCCGGGGGTCGTACGCGGCGAATCTCGGCGGCGGTCTGGCCGACACGCTGCTTATCGATGCCGCTCACCGTGATCTGGGTGGGGTCCGGCACCTCGAATGTGATGCCCTCAGGCGCCTCCATGAAGACCGGGTGTGAGAAACCCACGGCGATCTCGAGGTTCGTGCCCTTCATCTGGGCACGATAGCCCACGCCAACAAGCTCGAGCTTACGCTCGAAGCCCTCGGTGACACCGGTCACCATGTTGGCGACGAGGGTGCGCGACAGGCCGTGGAGCGCGCGATGCGGACCACGGTCGGTCGGACGGGTCACCAGCAGTGACTCGTCCTCCTGGGCAATGCGGATGGGTTCGACCACGGTGTGCTCGAGGGTCCCCTTCGGGCCCTTCACAGTCACCTTCTGGCCGGCGATGTCCACCGTGACCCCGCTCGGGACGGGGATTGGTGCGCGTCCGATTCGACTCAACGCTGTTCCTCCCCTACCAGACCGTGCACAGGACTTCGCCGCCCACACCGCGGCGTCGGGCCTCATGGCCCGTGACGAGACCCTGAGAGGTCGAGATGATTGCAATTCCCATTCCACCAAGAACCTTGGGGAGGGAATCCTTGTCGGCGTACACCCGGCGGCCTGGCTTCGAAATGCGGGTGATACCGGTGATCACGCGACGGCGGTCCTGGTCGTACTTGAGCTTCACGGTCAGGGTCGAACGGATGCCGTCAGTGCCCGCCTCGTAACCCACGATGTAGCCCTGCTCCTCGAGCACACGGGCGATCTGGGTCTTGAGCTGGCTGCCGGGCATCTCAACCTGGTCGTGAAGCGCCATATTGGCGTTACGGATGCGCGTGAGCATGTCTGCGATGGGATCGGTAAGCATAGTTTCTCTACCAGCTCGACTTGGTCATGCCCGGAATGTGCCCCATGTGGGCCTCATCGCGCAGGCAGATACGGCACAAGCCGAACTTGCGGAACACCGCGCGCGAGCGACCGCACCGATGGCAGCGCGAGTAGGCCTGCGTCTGGTACTTGGTCGGCCGTGAGGCCTTCACTCGAAGGGATGTCTTCGCCACTGGTTCTGGTGCCTCTCGTATCTAGCGCTTGCGGCCGCGGCCGAACTTGCGCATCTTCTTGCGACGACGGGCTGCACGCTCTTCCGCGCTATAGCCCTCCGCCCGGAACGGCATGCCCAGGTGACCGAGCATTGCCCGGGCCTCTGCATCCGTCTCAGCCGACGTCGTGATGGTTACGTTCAACCCGCGAACTCGGTCGATCGTGTCGTAATCGATCTCCGGGAAGATCGTCTGCTCCCGGAGGCCGAGGTTGTAGTTGCCGCGCCCGTCGAAACCATCCGGGTTCAGGCCCCGGAAGTCGCGGATGCGCGGCAATGCGACCGCGGTGAGGCGGTCGAGGAACTCCCACATGCGTGCGCCGCGAAGGGTGACCTTCGCGCCGATCGGCATGCCTTCGCGCAGCTTGAACTGCGCGATCGAATTGCGGGCGCGGGTGATCGCGGGCTTCTGGCCGGCGATCTGGCCCATCTGCTCAACGGCTTCGTCGAGGAACTTCGAGTTGACCTTGGCGTCGCCAACACCCATGTTGAGCGTGATCTTCTCGATACGCGGGTGCTGCATGGGCGACGAGTACCCGAACTCCTCCTGGAGCTTGGGACGGACCTCATCCTCAAACATCGCCTTAAGGCGAGCCGGCGGAATTGCGATGTCGGTATCGGTATCGGTGCTCACGAGTCCAGTGCCTTCCCGGTACGGGTGGACACGCGCACGCGCTTCCCGTCCTTCTCCTCGATGCGAACCCGGCACGGCTTCTTGTCGGACGGGTCGATCGGCATGACGTTCGAAAGATGAATCGAGGCGGGCTTCTCGATGATCCCGCCTGGATCATCCGGCGGGCGCGCCTTGGTGTGGCGCTTGATGATGTTGATGCCCTCCACGAGCACGCGCCCCTCCACGGGGTGCACCTCGAGGACGGTGCCGGTCTTGCCGCGGTCCTTGCCCGCGATACACATGACCTCATCGCCCTTCTTCACGCGCGCCGGCATTACAGCACCTCCGGGGCGAGCGAAACAATCTTCATGAACTGCTTCTCGCGGAGCTCTCGGGCCACTGGGCCAAAGATGCGGGTACCGCGAGGGTTCTGGGCATTGTCGATGATGACTGCCGCGTTCTCGTCAAAGGAGATGAACGTGCCGTCGTCGCGTGGGTGGGACTTCTTGGTGCGTACCACCACCGCCTTGACGACGTCGCCCTTCTTGACGGCGCCATTCGGCGTCGCCTGCTTGACGGTCGCAACGATGGTGTCACCGACGTATGCGTAACGGCGGCGACTGCCGCCGAGTACGCGGATGCAGAGGATCTCTCGAGCCCCCGTGTTGTCTGCGACGCGAAGTCGTGATTCGTTCTGGATCATCCCGAGCTCCTAACGGGCCTTCTCGATGATCTCGACGAGGCGCCACCGCTTCTGCTTGGAAAGCGGACGGCTCTCGATCACGCGCACCACGTCACCTACGCCAGCCGTGTTCTCCTCGTCGTGCGCATGCAGCTTCGTCGACTGGCGAACGGTCTTGCCGTAGATGGGGTGGCGACGCGACGTGTCGATCCGCACCGTGATGGTGCGGTCACGCGAGTCACTTGTGACGATGCCCTGACGCGTCTTGCGCCGGGATACCGATTCTTGGGGCGTCTCAGGCACGGGCGGCCTCCTCTGTCGCGAGCTCCCGCTCACGCGCGATCGTAAGAATCTGGGCGATCTCGCGCTTGCGCAAACCGATCTCGCTGGTGCGCTCGAGCGACCCGGTGGGCAACTCGAAACGCAGGTTGAAGAGTGCCTGTCGGGACTCCTCGAGCTTGAGCACGAGCTGGTCTTCGGTGAGCTCACGCAGTTCACTGGCCTTCTGTGCGGGCATATCTATGCGTCCTCACGGATGACGAACTTGCAGCGGACGGGCAGCTTCATGGCCGCAAGGCGCATGGCCTCGCGGGCAGTCGCCTCGTCCACGCCGGACAACTCGAACATGACCTTGCCCGGCTTGACCACGGCAACCCAGCCCTCCGGTGAGCCCTTGCCGGAACCCATGCGGGTTTCGGCGGGCTTCTTGGTGACTGGGAGATGCGGAAAGAGGTTGATCCAGACCTTGCCCTGACGCTTGATGTAGCGAGTCATCGCCACACGCGCGGCTTCGATCTGACGGTTGGTCACCCAGGCAGCCTCAAGCGACTTCAGGCCGTACTGGCCGAAGTGGACCTGCTGGTTCCCCTTGGCGAGCCCCTGACGACGACCGCGATGGGCCTTGCGGAACTTGGTGCGCTTTGGCATCAGCATGGCGTCACCTCGCTCCCTGAGCCGGCGGACCGTCCTGGCGCGGGGCGCCGCCCTGGCCGCCACGGCCACCCTGACCGCCGCGACCGCGACCGCCACCAGGACCGCCGCCAGCACCACCGGCGCCACCGGGACCACCTGCGCCGCCGCCGCGGTTATCGCGACGGGGGCGACGCGGAGGCATGGGAGCCTCGGCGTCGATGCTGCGACCGCGGGCGTCCACGACGCCCTCGGGCAGGACCTCACCCTTGTTGATCCACACCTTCACGCCGATACGGCCGAAGGTGGTCTTCGCCTCGGAAAAGCCGTAATCGATGTCCGCGCGCAACGTGTGGAGTGGCACACGGCCCTCCGAGTAGTGCTCGATGCGCGACATCTCAGAACCGCCGAGGCGGCCACCGCACTGGATCTTCGCGCCCTGGGCACCCGACCGCATGGCGGAGGTGAGGGCACGCTTCATGGCGCGACGGAACGAGACGCGGTTCTCGAGCTGCTCGGCGATCGACTGGGCAACCAGCGTGGCGTCGAGCTCGGGGCGCTTGATCTCGTTGATGTTGATCTGGATCTGCTTGCTGGTGATCGCGTTCAGCTCACGGCGAAGCGCGTCCACCTCGGAGCCACTCTTGCCGATGACGATGCCCGGACGGGCCGTAAAGATGTCAACGGTCAGCTTGGTGGCGTCCTTGCGGAGCTGGATGTCGGCCAGGCCGGCGTGGCTCAGCTTGCGCGTGATGTGCGCGCGAACCGCACGGTCCTCGTCGAGGTACGCCGCGTAGTCACGCTCGGTGTACCAATTGCTCTTCCAGCCCTGGAGGATGCCCAGGCGGAATCCGGTGGGGTGAACCTTCTGACCCATCAGGCGTCCTCTGCGGGCCCAAGCCCGATTGTGATGTGGCAGGTGCGCTTGTTGATCTTCCCGGCACGGCCCATGGCGCGCGGCTGAAACCGCTTCATGGTCGGGCCCTCGTCAACAGTTGCGCGGGTGATGAAGAGCTCACGCACGTTCATGCCGGCGTTGTGATCTGCGTTGGCCATGGCCGACTCGAGCACCTTGCGCACCGGCACAGCGGCGTCGCGGGTGGCGAAGGCAAGGATGGCCTGAGCATTGGGGACCGACTCGCCGCGGATCAGGTCCGCAATGAGGCGCGCCTTTCGGGCGGACACACGCACGAACTTCGCGGTGGCCTCCGGGCGGGCGGGCGTGCGAGCACGGCCGTCGTCGGAACGGACCGGTGTGGCCGTCGTCGCGGCCTCTGGGGCCTCGACGTCGGTGGTCTCTGTGGTGGTCTCGGTGGTCGCCACGTCAGCGCCTCGTCGTGGTGCGGTCGTTGCCGTGACCCTTGTAGGTCCGCGTGGGGGCGAACTCGCCCAACTTGTGACCCACGAGGCTCTCCGACACGAACACGGGCACGTGCTTCCGGCCATCGTGAACGGCGATGGTGTGCCCCACCATCTCGGGGAAGATCGTGGACGATCGCGACCAGGTGCGAAGCATGCGCTTCTCGCCGGCGGCGTTCATGTCCTCGATCCTCTTCAGGAGCTTGGGATCCACGAAGGGACCCTTTTTCAGGCTTCGGCTCATCGGCCTTCCGTGTGCTTGCCGCGCTTGCGCCCGCGGACGATCATCTTCTGGCTTGCCTTCTTCTTGTCACGCGTACGGTGACCGTTGGTTGGCTTGCCCCAGGGGGTCACCGGGTGGCGACCTGAGTTGCTCTTGCCCTCACCACCACCATGCGGGTGGTCGACCGGGTTCATTGCTGAACCACGGACAGTCGGGCGGACGCCGCGCCAGCGGCTGCGACCGGCCTTGCCGCCCACTTCGTTCGCGTGGGACGGGTTGCCGATCTGGCCGATTGTTGCACGGCAGTCGATGTGCACCATGCGCATCTCGGAACTCGGCAGGCGCAGGGTGGCGTAATCGCCCTCCTTCGCCATGAGCTGGGCACCAGTGCCGGCGGAGCGGCACAACTGGCCGCCACGGCCGATCTGGAGCTCGATGTTGTGCACGATCGTACCGGTGGGGATCTCACGGAGCGCCAGCGCGTTGCCGGGGCGGATGTCCGAGCCCGGACCGCTGGTCACGGTGTCACCCACTTCAAGGCGGAGCGGCGCGATGATGTAGCGCTTCTCGCCGTCGGCGTAGTGCAGCAGCGCGATGCGGGCGGTGCGGTTCGGGTCGTACTCGATCGCAGCGACCTTGGCCGGAATGCCGTCCTTCGTGCGCTTGAAGTCGATGATGCGGTAACGGCGCTTGTGACCGCCACCGATGTGGCGGGTCGTGATGCGACCATTGTTGTTACGGCCACCGGTCTTCTTGACCTTGCCCAGAAGCGACTTCTCGGGCGTGCTCTTGGTGACCTCCTCGAAGTCCGAACTCGCCACAAAGCGGCGGCCCGGCGAGGTGGGCTTATGCTTGCGAATACCCATCAGGCCCCCTCGAAGATGTCGATGCTGTCGCCGGGCTGGAGCTCGACGATTGCCTTCTTCCAGCCCGGGCGCGTGCCGGCGTTGCGGCCACGGCGCTTCGGCTTGGCCTTCACCGCGATGGTGCGCACGTCGGTCACCGTGACGTCGAAAAGCTCCTCGACGGCCTGGCGGATCTCGATCTTGTGCGCATCCTCGAGCACGCGGAATGTGTACTGGTTGTGCGCCTGAACGAGCCTGTAGCTCTTCTCGGACACAACCGGGCGCACGATGGCCCGGCGGACGTCATCGCGAAGCTGCTCGCTCATGCGTCATCTCCCTCGGCTGGCGGAGCGGCGGCGCCGTTCCAGCGGTCCCACACGCCGCGCTCAACGATCACGCAGCGGCCGGCCATGATGTCGACGGTCTCGATGTCGCGCGCCTCGAGCACCCGGACGTCGCGCATGTTGCGAAACGACAGGGCCTCGATGCTGGCGGACTCGCTGACCACAACGAGCAGCGGGCGGGCCGTGATCTCGTCCGGCGTCTTTGACAGATAGTCGGCAGCGCGCTTTGTGGACGGTGCGTCCCAGCCCGTGGGCTCCATGACGGCAATCGTCCCGCGCTCCACATGGGCGCGCAGCGCCGAGCGGAATGCCTGCAAGTGGGCCTTACGGTTGACCTTGCCGCCGTAGCTGCGCGGGTGCGGACCGAACGTGATTCCACCACCGGTCCAGATGGGAGAACGGTTCGAGCCGGCACGGGCACGGCCGGTGCCCTTCTGGCGCCACGGCTTTGCGCCACCGCCGCTCACGTCGGAGCGGGTCTTGGTGCTGTGGGTACCGGCGCGACGCCACGCCATCTCAGCCGTCACGGCCTCATGAATGAGGTGCGGCTTGATGGCCTGCGTGGCAATGACATCGCCAACGTCGGCGCTGCCGGCTGCCTTGCCGGTTGTGGAAAGGAGGTGTGCTGCCATCAGTCGGGCCTCACCCACACGATGGAGCCGACCGCACCCGGGACGGCACCCTTGATCAGAAGAAGATTGCGCTGCACGTCACGATCGACGATCTGCAGGCCGCGCTGTGTCACCTGGCGGGCGCCCATGTGACCAGCCATACGGATGCCCTTGAAGACGCGCGCCGGGTAGGCGGCGGCTCCGATCGAACCGGGCCCACGGACATTGTGGGAGCCGTGGCTCTTGGGTCCGCTCTTGAAGTTGTGCCGCTTGATCGTTCCGGCGAAGCCCTTGCCCTTGGAGGTCCCCGTCACCTTGACGTAGGAACCGGGCACGAACGACTCCACCGTGACCATCTCACCCTCGGCGAGCTCCGCGGTTCCGACGTCGTCGGTCGAGAACTCGTGAAGGTGGCGCATCAGTGGCGAGCCAGCCTTCTTGAGGTGCCCCTGCTCGGGCATGTTGATGTGCTTGGGCTTCGCTGCCCCGAAGCCGAGTTGCACGGCGGAATAGCCGTCGCGCTCATCGGTCTTCACCTGCACGACCGGGCACGGACCCGCCTCGATGACGGTGAGCGGAATCCGCGCGCCGTCCTCGGCGAAAATCTGTGTCATGCCCACTTTGCGTCCGATGATCGCGGCCATCGTCAGACCTTGATCTCAATGTCGACGCCAGCCGGGAGGTCGAGACGCATGAGCGAGTCGACCGTCTTGGGCGTGGGCGAGAAAATGTCGATGAGACGCTTGTGCGTCCGCACCTCAAAGTGCTCCCGCGAGTCCTTGTCCTTGAACGGACCCTTGATGACGCAGTAGCGGTGGCACTCGGTGGGCAGAGGCACGGGACCGGAAATGGTCGCGCCACTTCGCTGCGCCGTCTCCACGATGGAGGCGGCACTCTTGTCGATCAGCTCGTGATCGTAGGCCTTGAGCCTGATTCGGATCTTGTTCTGCGTAATCAAGGTTCTGTCTTCTCGTCGTCTCTCGTCCCCGGGGAAAGCGAGGGCCCCGCCCCCCCTGGAAGGGGGTGACGGGGCCCGTACTCCGCGTACCTCTAGGCCAGAATCGTCTCTACGACGCCAGCGCCCACGGTACGACCACCCTCACGGATGGCGAATCGCAGGCCGTCTTCCATGGCGATCGGCACGATGAGCTCAACCTCGAGCACCGCGTTGTCGCCCGGCATGATCATCTCAGCGCCATCAAGGAGCTGGATGACGCCGGTGACGTCGGTGGTGCGGAAGTAGAACTGCGGCCGGTAGCCATTTACGAACGGCGTGTGGCGTCCGCCCTCCTCCTTGGAGAGCACGTACACCTGCGCCTTGAACTTCGTGTGCGGCGTAATGCTGCCGGGCTTGGCCAGCACCTGACCGCGGGCGATGTCTTCGCGCTTCACACCACGCAGGAGCGCGCCGATGTTGTCGCCGGCCTGCCCCTGGTCGAGAAGCTTGCGGAACATCTCAACACCCGTGACGACGGTCTTCTCGACCTGCGGCATCATGCCGACGATCTCGACTTCCTCGTTCACGTTGATGATGCCGCGCTCGACGCGACCGGTGGCGACAGTGCCGCGACCGGTGATGGTGAAGACGTCCTCAATCGGCATCAGGAAGGGCTTGTCGACGTCGCGCTCTGGCATCGGGATGTAGTCATCCACAGCCTGCATGAGGGCGAGAACGCCCTCCTGCGCATCGGCGTCGCCGTTGAGGGCGTTCAGTGCCGACACCTGAATCACCGGGATGTCATCACCCGGGAAGTCGTAGGCCGACAGCAGCTCGCGAACCTCAAGCTCCACGAGCTCGAGCAGCTCGGGGTCGTCCACCATGTCGGCCTTGTTCAGGGCCACCACGATGTACGGCACGCCGACCTGGCGGGCAAGCAGGATGTGCTCACGGGTCTGCGGCATCGGACCATCTGCGGCCGACACCACCAGGATCGCGCCGTCCATCTGCGCGGCACCCGTGATCATGTTCTTGATGTAGTCGGCGTGACCGGGGCAGTCGACGTGGGCGTAGTGACGGGCCGCCGTCTCGTACTCGACGTGCGACGTGGCGATAGTGATACCGCGCTCGCGCTCCTCGGGTGCCTTGTCGATCTCATCGAAGCTGCGCACCTCGCCGCCGTACTTCTCGGCAAGCGTCTTGGTGATGGCAGCCGTAAGGGTCGTCTTGCCGTGGTCAACATGACCAATTGTGCCCACGTTGATGTGGGGCTTCGTACGGTCGAACTTCTCCTTCGCCATCATCGCTCCTCATGCGCGTCCGAGCGGGCGTGCGACCATCGGGGTCGACACCCGCCGAGTGCTTCTCAACAAACAGGCCTGGCTCAATGATCGCGCGGCGGGTTCGCCGCGGGCTGAGTGGCCCTCGCTCCGCAAAGCCGGTGGAGAGTAGCACGACCCACCCGGCTCGCAAGCGCGACTTCGGTGGGGCCCCAAACGCCTACCATCGGGGAATGGGCGGACCCCTTGACTTCCTGCATGAACTGGGCAGAGAGGCGGCCGGCGAGGTGCGTGGCGATACTGCCACGCGCGAGCTCTACGCCGTTGATGCGAGCCTTTACCGCCGGGTTCCGGTGGGTGCGCTGCGGGCAACGGGCGCAGCGGATATCGAGGCGGCAATCGCGGCATGCCGGGATCACGCCGTCGCACTCACCATGCGTGGTGCCGGCACGAGTCTGGCCGGGCAGGCCGTTGGCCGTGGCCTGGTGGTGGATACCTCGGCGATGCGGCGCCTTGAGATACATGCGGATACCCAGATTGCAGTGGTGGAGCCGGGAGTGGTGCTCGACGACCTCAACCGGGCGGCGGGTGTTCATGGCCTGATGTTCGGGCCGGATGTGGCCACGTCGAGTCGCGCGACTCTGGGCGGGATGATCGCCAACAACTCGGCCGGGGCCCGCTCGGTGGTATACGGCCTGACCGCGGATTCGATTGAGACACTCGACGTGGTGCTGGCCGATGGAACGCGGGCGACGCTCACACGGGGAGGCGTGGTGCCCCCAGCGCTCCGGGCGGTGCGCGATATCGCGACAGCCGATGGCTTCCCCGCGCTGCTTCGCAGGGTGTCGGGCTACGCCCTCGATGCCATCGCGGGGGATGACCCCGACTGGCCGCGACTCATCGCGGGCAGCGAGGGGACCCTCGCCGTGGTCACCAGCGCGCGCCTGCGCCTGGTCAGGCCGCCCGACGAGCGGATTCTGGTGCTCATCCCCTACCCCGACGTCACGAGCGCGCTCGAGGCGGTTCCCTCGCTGCTTGAAACCCACCCATCAGCCATTGAGCTGATGGATGCCGACCTGCTCGACCCCGCCAACCGCGCACCGGCCGAGCGCGCGCTGCTCGGCATCGTGGGCCGCGCGCCGGCGATGCTCGTGGTGGAGCACTCCGGCGAGATCGGGGAGGCCCTCGACGCGGCACGGCGGCACGTCGGTGGCACGGTCATCAGCGACCCCTCCGACCAGGCGTCCATCTGGCGCATCCGGCGCACCAGCATCTCGCGGGCACTCCGGGTGGAGGGGGATGGCAAGCCCATTCCCTTTATCGAGGACCCCGCGGTGCCACCCCATGCCCTGGCGTCGTTTGCCGGTGAGGTGCGCCGGGTGCTGGCTGATACCGGCATGGGAGATGCCATCTGGTACGGGCACGCAAGCGTGGGATGCCTGCATATCCGCCCCATGGTCGATCTGCGCGCGCCGGGGGCGGTTATCCGCATGCGCGAGGTGGCCGAGGCCGTGGCCGACATCGTGGTGGCCCACGGCGGATCGCTATCAGGTGAGCATGGCGATGGACGCCTGCGCGGCGAACTGCTGCCCCGCATGTATGCCCCCGACCTGATGGCGCGTTTCGAAGAGACCAAGCGCATCCTTGATCCGCAGGGCATCCTCAACCCCGGGGTCATCGTGCACCCCGAGCCTCTCGACTCCGGGCTGCGCATCGCGGCATCACCTCCGCGTCAGGACATCCCGACCGCGATCCATTTCGACCGGGAAGGTGGATTCCAGCGGGCCATCGAGGCATGCAACGGAAATGGCCAGTGCCTGCGCACCGACGAGGTGATGTGCCCGTCCTATCAGGCCCTGAATGACGAGCGGCACTCCACGCGGGGGCGTGCCGTACTGCTGCGGGCCGCCGTGGAGGGCCGTCTGCCGGGTGGTCTCGCCGACGACGGCCTGCACGAGGCACTTGGCCTGTGCCTGTCATGCAAGGCGTGCGCCACCGAATGCCCAGCTGCCGTTGATATGTCACGCCTCAAGGTCGAGGCGCTGGCCGCGAGGCACCAGGTGGTGCGGCCTGCGCTGCAGGTGACTGCGGCCGCCCACGTGCACGACCTGCTGGCTGCCGGGTCGAAGGGGTCGATGCTCGCCCGGCGCGTCGCCCGCATCGCGGCGCGCCGGATCGGTCGGCCACTGCCCACCCCGGTGCGCGAGTGGCGCCCTCCCGGCCCCACAGGCCGCGGACGGCCCGTTGACCTGCTGGCCGATACCTTCACCCGCTTTCTGCATCCCGAGGTGGGCGATGCCGCCGTACGGGTGCTCGCCGGGGCTGGCGTACGAGTGGAAGTGCGTGTGGGTGGGTGTTGCGGCCGCCCGGCGCTCTCGCAGGGATTCCCCGACCTCGCCCGCAAGCAGGCCAGCGCGCTGCTGGATCACCTCGCGCCGCACGCCATGACTGGACGGCCGCTGGTGGTGCTGGAGCCCTCATGCTGGTCGATGCTCCTCGATGACCTGCCTGCCCTTTTGCCGCATGACCCGCGCGCCACGTGGGTGTCGGAGGTCGTGGTGTCGTTCGAACAGGCCGTCACGGACCTCGGCCTCCAGGTACCCGCCTCAAATGCGACCGTGCACTGCCACTGCCACGCGCGCGCCCTGGGCGATAAGGCGGCCGTCACGGCCGTGGGGCCAGATGCCACCGCCACCGATGCCGGGTGCTGTGGCATGGCCGGGGCATTCGGATATCAGCACCCCGCTGAGTCGCGGCTGATCGGCGAACACCGTCTCGTGCCCGCCGTGCGCGCCGCCAGCGGCCCGGTGGTGGCGGCGGGGACATCGTGCAGGCAGCAGATCGCCGACCTCACCGGAGTGGAGGCTCTTCACCCCGCCGTGCATCTGGACCGCCTGCTCAACCCATAAAACGACGAAGGGCCCCGAGTGGGGCCCTTCGCGAATCATTCGTCGGCGTCACCCGCCGGCGGGCACACCTACGCGGTTGCGCCGACCTTGGCCTTGATCTCCTCCGAGATGGACTTGGGGACCTCGGCGTAGTGGTCAAACTGCATGCTGAACGTGGCGCGCCCCTGTGTGGCCGAGCGCACCGACGTGGCGTACCCGAACATCTCGGAGAGCGGCACGTGCGCCTGAATCGTTCCGGCGGTGCCCTTCTCCTCCATGCCATTGATGCGGCCGCGACGACCGTTGAGGTCGCCCACCACAGTGCCCATGAACTCGGTGGGGGTCACGACCTCCACCGCCATGAGCGGCTCGAGCAGGCACGGGCTGGCGCGTCTGGCGGCCTCACGCACGGCCATCGAGCCGGCAATCTTGAAGGCACCCTCGTTCGAGTCCACGTCGTGGTACGAGCCATCAATCAACTGCACCCTGACGTCGACCATCGGGAAGCCGGCGACAATGCCGCCCTCCAGCGCCTCCTTGATGCCCTCGTCCACGGCCGGGACGAATTCCTTGGGAATGGAGCCACCCACGGTCTTGTTCTCAAACTCGTAGCCCTTGCCGGGCTCGTTCGGCTCAACCGAGATGTACACGTGGCCGTACTGGCCGCGACCACCCGACTGGCGGACGAAGCGACCCTCGATCTTCTCGACCCGCTTGCGGATGGTCTCGCGGTACGCCACCTGGGGGGCGCCCACGTTGGCATCCACGCTGAACTCGCGCATCAGGCGATCCACGATGATCTCAAGGTGCAACTCGCCCATTCCGGCGATGACCGTCTGACCGGTCTCCTCGTCGGTACGCACGCGGAAGGTCGGGTCCTCGTCCTGGAGGCGCTGCAGTGCGGTTGAGAGCCTCTCCTGGTCGGCCTTCGTCTTGGGCTCGATGGCCAGACGGATGACCGGCTCGGGAAACGTCATCTCCTCAAGCACGACGGGGTGCGCCGGGTCGCAGAGCGTGTCACCGGTTGTGGTGGTCTTCAGGCCCACGGCAGCGACGATGTCGCCGGCCGTTGCCATCTCGGCCTCCTCGCGGTGGTTCGCGTGCATCATCAGCAGACGGCCGATGCGCTCTTTGCGCTCGCCCTTGGTGGCATTGATGATGCCGTCACCTGCGTTGATGCTGCCGGAGTACACGCGCAGGAAGGTGAGGCGACCCACGTACGGGTCGCTCATGACCTTGAACGCCAGTGCGGCGAATGGGGCGTCGGGGTCGGACGGGCGCAGAACCGCGTTGCCGTAGTCGTCAACGCCCTCGGCGGGGGGCACATCCACCGGCGACGGCATGAAGTCCACAACCGCGTCGAGCAGCGGCTGCACACCCTTGTTCTTGAATGACGAGCCGCAGAGCACCGGAGTGATCGAGATGGCCAGCACGGCGGTACGGATGGCCTTCTTCACGCGCTCGGCCGGGATCTCCCCGCCCTCGAGGTACAGCTCGGCGAGCTCATCGTCGCTGTCGGCCAGAGCCTCAATGAGCTCCACGCGGGCCAGCTCGGCCTCTTCGAGCATGTCGGCCGGAATCGGGCCGACCTCAACCTCGGTGCCCAGATCGTCCTTGTACGTCGTGGCGGTCATATCAACCAGGTCGACAATGCCGGCGAAGTCGCCCTCGGCACCGATCGGCAACTGGATCGGCACCGCGCGGGCGCCGAGACGATCAATCATTGTCTGCACGGCGGCGGCGAAGTCGGCACCAATCCGGTCCATCTTGTTGACGTAGGCGATGCGCGGCACGTGATAGCGATCGGCCTGACGCCACACAGTCTCCGACTGCGGCTCCACACCGGCCACCGAGTCGAACACGGCGACGGCGCCGTCGAGGACGCGCAGGGAGCGCTCCACCTCAACAGTGAAGTCCACGTGGCCGGGCGTGTCGATGATGTTGATGCGGTGGTCGCGCCAGAAGCAGGTGGTCGCAGCCGACGTGATCGTGATGCCACGCTCCTGCTCCTGCTCCATCCAGTCCATCGTGGCTGCGCCCTCGTGCACCTCACCAATCCGGTGCGTACGCCCGGTGTAATAAAGGATGCGCTCGGTCGTGGTCGTCTTCCCGGCATCGATGTGCGCCATGATCCCGATATTCCGGGTGCGCTCGAGCGGGACGTTCTTCACCTCAGTCGACACTTCAGATCACCTGTCTGTCCGTGTGAGGTCGCGGGCGAGGTGATCGCCCGCGACCGTCGGGAATGCGAGTGGAAGTCAATGCCCGGATGGGCCGACCCCGGTCCTACCAGCGGTAGTGCGCGAAGGCCTTGTTGGCCTGGGCCATGCGGTACAGGTCGTCCTTGCGCTTGAACGCGCCGCCCTGCGAGCCGAGTGCGTCGAGCAGCTCGTTGGCCAGACGCTCGCTCATCTCCTTCTCGCGACGCTCACGCGAGAAGCGGACAATCCAGCGGATGGCCAGTGCGCGGCCGCGACGGGCCGGGACCTCAATCGGCACCTGATACGTGGCGCCACCCACGCGGCGGCTCTTGACCTCGAGCACCGGCGTGACATTGCGGATGGCCTCTTCCATGACCTGCACCGGGTCGCGACCCGTGCGGTCACGGATGCGCTCAAGAGCGTCGTACACGGTGCGCTCGGAGACGGACTTCTTACCGTCGCGGAGGACCTTGTTGATGATCTGCGTCACGATCACATTGTCGTAGACGGGGTCCGCGATGAGCGGACGGCGGGAAACTGCTGCGCGTCGAGGCATGGTCCTACTTCGGAGTCTTGGCGCCGTACTTCGAGCGCGCTTGCTTGCGGTCAGAGACACCGGCGGTGTCGAGGGCTGCACGGATGACCTTGTACCGAACACCCGGCAGGTCCTTCACGCGGCCACCACGTACGAGCACAACGGAGTGCTCCTGCAGGTTGTGGCCCTCGCCCGGGATATAGCTCGTGACTTCCATCCCGTTGGTCAGGCGAACACGGGCCACCTTGCGCAGCGCGGAGTTCGGCTTCTTCGGGGTGGTCGTATAGACCCTGGTGCAGACCCCGCGCTTCTGCGGCGCGCCGCGGAGTGCGGGCGTCGAGGTCTTGGTCGCCTTGGGCTTGCGGCCCTTGCGGACCATCTGGTTAATCGTAGGCACGAGCCTCTTCCGGATGAATGAGCGTGACGTATTCAGTCGCCCAGCCGGATGCCGTGCATGTCGTAGATACCGGGATCGATCACCGGGAATCCTTCAACGCACGTTCGGTCGGACGGGTGCGGGACCGTATCACGGCACCGATTGGCGGCCAACACCCCTCGGGCGCCCAAGTGCCAGTGCCGCCAGCACCAACGCGGCGAGCGCAAATGCCCCCAGCGTGAGCGATACCGGGGTGAAGATCGGATCCATCGTCGGGAAGAACGAGAAACCCGCTGCCCCCGTGGCGATCGCCCACCCCGCGACGAGCGCCAGGATGGCCGTCAGAACCAGCGTGATGCGCTCCCCCACATCCATCCCACGCTCGGGCAGCCGCGTTCGCCGCCCCTCACCATATCCCCGCGCAGCCATGGCCTCGGCCACGTCGAGCCCACGCTCAAGCGCCGACCCCACCAACGGGAGGGCCAGCGGGGCGGCACGACGGGCCCGTGCCATGCGTGGGCCGGTGGTGAGCACGATGCCCCGCAGACGGGCGGTCTCGGAGATGGCGCGCGCATCGCGGCGCAGCGTTGGCACCAGGCGCGCGGCAATGGCGGATACCAGCGCGGACCGCGGTGCAACCCGCCCCACACCAGCGAGCATGCGGTCGGGGTCGGCCCACGCGAAGAGCGCTGCGGCCAGCGCCACGGTTGCCAGCACCCGTGCGGCGGCGGCGGCCCCCGCGCCCAGTTCCTCGGCGGTGATCTCGCCATTGAGCGGAGGGGGCATGGGGATGGTGAACAGCACCAGGTCACCCTGCCCACTGACCAGCGGTGTGAGGATGAGCACGCCGGCCGCCGACACCAACGCGCCGATCAGCACGAGGTGACCGGGGTGCCCGGGTGCGGCGAGCAGCAACACCACGGCCCCTGCAGCCAGCGCAGCCAGCACGAGCGGTTGGTCGGAGGTGAAGGCCAGGACACCCGCCACCAGCACCAGCAGCACGATGGGCATCGGCGCCCGATCACCGCCCATTGGCCCCATCACTGCACCGGTTCTGTCGAGGCCAGTGTCAGGTCAGCGGTCATCTTCAGCGAGGCCGCCCCACCGATCTCCATCGCGATCGTCCAGCGCGCTGGGAGTGCGAGCGACGGTGCGATCCATTGGGTATCGGTGCGGTGCCCCGGGAACATGCCAGTGATGTCTGCCGTGGTGCGGATGACGAGCACCGGCACATCACGCCCACCGACACGGACGACATCGCGCCTCAGCACGCGTACGCGGGCATCAACAGTGATCTGGCGAAGGCGATAATGCTGCTGCCAGGCGTCGCCCACCGACATCCCGCGTGGAAACACCAACGCCGGCGGGTTCAGCGTGCTGTCGTCCTCGCGCCCAAGGCCAGCGACCGTGACAGTGGTGCGGCGCGCCACTTCGTGCGTCCCGTCGGGGCCTACCTCGAACCGCACACCCTCCACGTGCTCCTCGCTCAGCGCGAGGGTTCGCCAGTAACCATGTCCGGATGGCCGCACCACGAGCCGCGCATCGGCCGGAAGGTCTCGGGTCACATGGATCGGCCCGAGCCCAACGGTCTCCGATCCCTTCACCTGGTAGGTCCACGCTCCCGCTCGGGGACCCGTGGTCGTGGTGCTTCCGGGCGCGCCGTAATCACGCAGCGCGGCCGCTGCCGAGACCCCGGTGCTCGACCCGGCGCTGACCCAGAACCAGATGCCCGCACCGATGACGACAAGCAGCAGCACGAGGGGAATGACGATGAGCGGACGGGTGAGAAATCGGGGCACCGGCCAATGGTACGGCAGGCATGGGCGATGAGCAGGAATACCGGCACGCACGACGACGCACGGGGGCGGAAACGGGGATTTCGCGCGAGCGTGTGTCGTGGCCATATCGTGGTCGCCCGATGCCGAAACCTGTGCGCCCCACCTCGTGCTCCTGCACGTCCTGCCGATCCCGCCGCGAGGGTGCGCGTGCGCATCGCGGACGCGCTGCGTGGCTCGGCCTTCTGGGCCTGCTGGTGGTTGCAGTACCGCTGGCCGCCGCACTGCCGGACAGCGGGCCGTCGGGTGGCCCCGCGAGTCCGGTTGATGTGCAGGTGGCACCGGCTCCCCTGCTTGTGCCGCCCACGGTGTTCATTACCGGCGAGCGCTCGGGCGAGGTGATCGACTGGCATGAGAGCGACCCGGGTGGATCGCCCAACGGCGGGAGCTTGTCCAATGGCATCCGCCTGCCCGTCTCAGGTACCGGCTACTACACATACGACCCGCGCACCCAGCGTGAGCCAGGTGGACTGGAAACCCGCTGGGGAACCGCGCATCTGGTTCGCGAGATCATGGCGCTCGGCGAGTGGTGGGCGCACGCGCATCCGAATGCCACGGCTATCGGCGTCGGCGACCTCTCCCGCCGGAGCGGCGGAACCATCGACGGGCACTCATCGCACCAGAACGGGCTGGACGTGGATATCCGGCTGCCACGACGCGATGGTGCCCGCGGGTCGGCCAACCCCGGAAGCTACGACCGGTCGCTGGCCCAGGGCATCGTTGATCACATGGTGGGGCGTGGGGCATCGCTGGTGCTGATCGGCCCATCACTCGACCTCACGGGTCCTTCGGGCGTCGTGGTGCGTTGGCCCAACCACGATGACCACCTGCACATCCGCTTCCCGGCCTGACCCACAGGGCTAGGGTTGGTACCCATGCTTCAGGCCCCCATCACCGCCAGCCTCTGGGCGGAGACCTTTCCGGTCGTGGATGCGTTCGACGAACGCATCCGTCAGACCGGGGTTGGCAGCGCGCAGATCACACTGCTGGCATTCCTCGTGACGTTTCTCGCCGTGCGCACGATCACCCACCTCATCAAGGCGGGCAAGGGGCCATTCGGCAACGTGTCCATGGGTGGCACCCACATTCATCACCTGGTGCCCGGAATCTTTCTGCTGCTCATCAGCGGTGCGCTGGGAATCTCATGGAACCCCGACCTGCCCACGTCGCTCGCCTGGATCATCCCCACCCTCTTCGGGATCGGGGCTGCGCTCACACTCGATGAGTTTGCGCTGTGGCTCACCCTCCGTGACGTCTACTGGGAGCGTGAGGGGCGCAGGTCGGTGGATGCCATCGTCGTCGCCGGGTCGCTTCTGGCCCTCATCGCACTCGGGATGCCGTTCTGGGCCGACGTCATCTCCAATGCCAATAGCGCCGGGTCGTGGACCATCCTCGGATTCCACGCGCTGTCGCTCATCTTTGCGGTTGCCTGCTTCCTCAAGGGCAAGTGGATCTTCGCAGCGCTCGGCATTCTGATCATGCCGGTCGCCATCATCGGGACGATCAGGCTTGCGCGGCCCACCTCGCGTTGGGCACAGCGCTTTTACGGGGTGCGGAAGATGACCGCAGCCCTTGCGCGGTACCCCGAGGATCGGCATGCCCCGATCTGGCCCTGGCAGCGGCCGCACGCTCCCGACGGGAATGACCCCGTCGGGAGCGGTACAACCGACTGACCGACTACTCGGAGTCGCTCTCCCGAGCTGGCTCAGGAGTGGGCTCCGGCTCAAACGAGTACGTGCCGTCCGTGGAGCCGAGGCCCACGAGATCGTCCACCTCGTCACCGACGAGCGAGAACGGCTCGTCGAGATCGAACTCGAGCAGCGCCGGGGCGCGACGTACCGGCTCGATCTCCAAATTGCGGTACCTGGGAAGGCCGGTGGCCGCCGGGATGAGCTTCCCGATGATCACGTTCTCCTTCAGGCCGCGCAGGCGGTCAACCTTGCCCTCCAGAGCCGCGTCGGTAAGCACCTTCGTGGTCTCCTGGAAGGAGGCCGCCGATAGGAACGACTCGGTGGCGAGCGAGGCCTTGGTGATTCCGAGGATGAGCGGCACGTACATCGCCATGGCGGCGTCCAGCTGCATCTCGACCTCGGGCGTACTCATCTTCTTGGCCTTGGCCTTGCCCCTGCCCTTGCCCTTGCCGAGCTTCTCGGCTGCGGCAAAACGCACGCGCTGGTTCTCGCGGAAGAGCACCGGCTTGTCCACCAGCTGACCGGGCAGGAAGTTCGTGTCGCCCGGCTCCTCGATGCGCACCTTGCGGAGCATCTGACGGACGATCACCTCGACGTGCTTGTCGTTGATCTCCACTCCCTGCGAGCGGTAGACCTCCTGGACCTGCGCGACGAGGTAGGCCTCGGTCTTGGTGGCGCGATCGCCCTGTCCCCAGCCGGCACCCGTGATGTGAACGCCCTCACGGACGTGCATACCCTCGTGGATGGGCGGAGCGGGACGGTCAACCGGCACGCGGATGTACCGCACCTGCACGCCATCCTCGCCCAGCACCTCAACCTTGATGGTGCGCGACTTCGCGCCCTTGTCGGCGCGGCCAGCTGTGACCGATGCGACGGTGCCGGTGATGCCCAGATCGATGCCCGACTGGGCATCGAGGACGTCACTCGGGAATGCCGAGCCGTCGGTCAGCAGATCGCCGGCCTCCACCCACGAGCCCTCCTCGAGGTCACGCCTGATCTGCGTGCGCTTGAGGACGTTGTAGGCGACGGGCTCGCGGATCGGCTCCTTCTTGCGACCCACCTCAATGCTCACGGGCGGCTCGATGCTGATGATGGCCGCGCCGGGGCGCGTCTCGTCATCCTCAATGCGCAGCCAGCCGTCGTGCGCCGCCACATGGGCGAGCGCCTTGGGCCTGCGGGCCTCGAAGAGCTCCACGATTCGCGGCAGACCCTGTGTGATGTCCGCGCCGGCGACACCGCCGGTGTGGAACGTACGCATGGTCAGCTGCGTGCCGGGCTCACCGATGGACTGCGCGGCGATGATGCCCACCGCGTCGCCCGGCTCACACATCTTGCCCGAGGCAAGGTTGCGGCCGTAGCAGCGTGTGCACACGCCAACGGCGCTGCGGCACTTGAGCGGTGAACGCACGGTGATCGATGAATGCGGGTGACGAGTGCCCAGATCGGTGAGCTGCTCCAGGAGCGTGCTCTCGATCTCGACGGAGCGATATGCCTCCACTGCGTCCTCGTCGTTCTCATTCGGCTCATCCGGACGGAGTTCGGCCACGATCTCGCCTGTGGACATATCCACGACCGGCCCGAGGACGACACGGCCCAGCAGCGACGGGTTGGTGCGTCCATCGTGCTGCAGCGTGGCCTCGATGCCCTCGGTGGTACCGCAGTCGCGCTCGCGCACGATGACGTCCTGGGACACGTCCACAAGACGACGGGTGAGATAGCCGGAGTCGGCCGTCTTCAGCGCGGTATCGGCGAGACCCTTGCGGGCACCGTGGGTGGAGATGAAGTACTCGAGGACCGACAGGCCCTCCATGAAGTTGCTCTTGATCGGGCGCTCAATGATCTCGCCCTTCGGGTTGGCCATACAGCCACGCATGCCCGCGAGCTGGCGGATCTGCTTGAACGAGCCACGCGCACCGGAGTTCGCCATCATGAAGATGGGGTTCAGGCGGAAGAGGTGCTCCTGCATCGCGCTTGCGACCTCGTCGGTGGCGTCGTCCCACAACCCGATTACCCGCTCGTGGCGCTCCTCGGCCGTCATGAGGCCCTCGGCGAAGAAGTCCTCAAAGCGCTGGACCTCGGCGTCGTACTTGGCGAGGATCTCCGGCTTCTCCGGCGGGATCACCACGTCGTTCTTCGAGATGGTGATGCCCGACTGGCTGGCGAAGCGGAAGCCCAGCGCCTTGAACGTGTCGAGCAGCATTGAGACCGGCGTGGCGCCGTACAGGTCGACGAGCTGCTCGATGAACTCGCCGAGCTCACGCTTGGTGAACACACGGTTCTGCCACGGGTACGGGTGAGCATCGGCATCGTGCGAGACCAGTTCGGCCAGCTGGGTACGGAGCTCGTGATTGAAGAGCACGCGCCCAGCAGTGGTGACCAGACGACCGCTGGCGTGCAGCGGGTCCTGGCGGATCTCCACCGGGTCCTGCAGCGTGACAATGCGGTGGTCGAGGGCGCCCAGCAGTTCGTCGTCGCTGCGGAATGGCTGCGGCGCGGACTGCGGGGCTTCCTTGAACGGGTCGGCGACCCAATCGGTGACACCCTCGATGCGGGCCTCTTCGCCCTTCGGGATGACGTACTTACGCGCCTCGGAATCCCAGAGGTCGATGACCTCGATTGCACGGCCGTTACCCGACTCGCCCTTCTTCCGCACGTAAATCGTGGGGCAGTAGGTGAGGTAGTACAGGCCAAGGATCATGTCCTGGCTGGGCACCGTGATCGGGCGGCCGTGGGCCGGCGAGAGGATGTTGTTGGCCGAGAGCATGAGGATGCGGGCCTCTGCCTGCGCCTCCACCGACAGGGGAAGGTGCACAGCCATCTGGTCGCCGTCGAAGTCCGCGTTGAACGCGGTGCAGACGAGCGGGTGCAGCTGAATGGCCTTGCCCTCCACCAGCACGGGCTCAAACGCCTGGATGCCCAGACGGTGGAGCGTCGGTGCGCGGTTGAGCAGCACCGGGTGCTCGGCGATGACCTCCTCGAGGACGTCCCAGACCTCGGGAATCATCGAGTCGACCAGCTTCTTGGCGGCCTTGATGTTCTGGACCTGCTTGCGCTCCACCAAACGGCTCATGATGAACGGCTTGAACAGCTCGAGGGCCATGAGCTTGGGCAGCCCGCACTGGTACAGACGCAGCTCGGGACCGGCCACGATGACCGAACGGCCCGAGTAGTCGACGCGCTTACCGAGAAGGTTCTGACGGAATCGGCCCTGCTTGCCCTTGAGCATGTCCGACAGCGACTTGAGCGGACGGTTACCGGGGCCGGTCACCGCGCGGCCGCGGCGGCCGTTGTCAAACAGTGCGTCAACGGCCTCCTGCAGCATGCGCTTCTCGTTGTTCACGATGATCTCGGGAGCCCCGAGGTCGAGAAGCCGCTTCAGGCGGTTGTTGCGGTTGATGACGCGGCGGTACAGGTCGTTCAGGTCGGACGTGGCAAAGCGACCACCGTCGAGCTGCACCATGGGGCGCAGTTCCGGCGGGATGACCGGCACGGCCTCCAGGATCATCCACTCCGGACGGTTGTCCGAGTGGATGAACGCGGAGCACACGCGCAGGCGCTTGAGGGCACGGGCGTGGCGCTGGCCGCGGGAGGTCTGAATGGTCTCGCGCAGCAGCACGGCCTCGGCCTCGAGGTCGAAGTGCTCAAGCAGCTGGCGAATCGCGGCGGCACCCATGCCGCCCTCGAAGTACTCGCCAAACCCGTACGCCGACGCAAAGCGATCGCGCATCTCGCGAAACAGCTGGTCGTCGTTGATGACGTCGCGGGGCTTGATGGACTTGAACTTGGTCCAGGCCTCCTGGATGCGCTCCACCGACTCCTCGGTGTACCGCTCGTCGTCGCGCACAAGCGCGTCGGTCTCCTTGCGGAGCTCCGACTCGATCGCCTTGCGCTCGGCGTCGCTGATCTCGCGCGGCACGGGCGGGGCGTCCGGGTTCTCGGGGTCGCGCGTGTGCGCGATGTCCTCGAGCCAGAAGTCGTCCTCAACGTCAAAGCCGGCGATCTCGCCTTCGCGGAGCCAGTTGACGCGGCGCTCCAGGCGCTCACGCAACTCGGCGGCGCGGATGTCGCGGTCCGACACGTACTGCAGCACGGCCTCGGCCACCTGACCCTCGAGGGTCACGAGGTCGGCGTCGCGCTTCTCGAAGTCCACCGAGATGACAATGGATGCCGCGAAGTAGAGAACCTTCTCAAGTTCCTTCGGCGCGAGGTCGAGGATGTACCCGATGCGGCTCGGTACGCCCTTGAAGAACCAGATGTGGCTGACCGGAGCGGCCAGATCGATGTGGCCCATGCGCTCGCGACGCACCTTGGCACGGGTCACCTCGACGCCGCAGCGCTCACAGATGATGCCCTTGTACCGAACGCGCTTGTACTTGCCGCAGTAGCACTCCCAGTCCTTCGTCGGACCGAAGATCTTCTCGCAGAAGAGCCCGTCCTTCTCCGGCTTGAGTGTGCGGTAGTTGATCGTCTCGGGCTTGGTGACCTCACCCGACGACCACTGGCGGATCTGCTTCGACGACGCGAGGCCGATCTTGATTGCATCGAAATTATTGATGTCGATCACGAGGCTGCCTCCGCGTCGTCGCTACCGGAAGTGGCGGCGACCTTCTCGCCCTCGCCCTCGGTGGTGACTGCCTTCGCAGCCTCCGCCTCGGCCTCGAGCTCCTCTTCCTCTGAAATTGGTGCGCCACTCAGGTCGATGCCGAGTTCCTCGGCGGCCCGGAGCAGGTCATCGTCCTCGCGGGCTGCTGCCTCAATGCCGGTCTCGCCCTCAATGCGGACGTCCAGCCCCAGGCTCTGCATCTCCTTGAGGAGCACCTTGAAGCTCTCCGGGATGGAGGGCTCCTGAATGTTCTCGCCCTTCACGATCGCCTCGTAGGCCTTCACGCGGCCCACGGTGTCGTCGCTCTTGATGGTGAGCATCTCCTGAAGCGTGTAGGCGGCGCCGTAGGCCTCGAGTGCCCAGACCTCCATCTCGCCAAACCGCTGGCCGCCGAACTGGGCCTTACCGCCCAGAGGCTGCTGCGTGACCAGCGAGTACGGGCCGGTGGATCGCGCGTGGATCTTGTCGTCCACCAGGTGGAGAAGCTTGAGCATGTACATGTAGCCCACCGTGATGCGACCGTCGTACGGGTCGCCGGTGCGGCCGTTGTACAGGCGAAGCTTGCCGGATACCCGGCGGCCCTCGTTCTCCGCGCCCTTCACGTTCATGTCGATCGGCTCATCGGCGTGTGCAGCGGCCCACTCGGTGAGCACGCGGTCCACGTCGTCCGGGGTCGCGCCGTTGAACACCGGCGTGGCCACGAAGGTGCGCTGGGTCTTGCCGTCCTCACCCTTGATCCAACCGCGGCTGGCAGCCCACCCCAGGTGGGTCTCCAGGATCTGGCCGATGTTCATGCGGCTCGGCACGCCGAGCGGATTGAGGATCATGTCGATGGGCGTGCCGTCCTCGAGGAACGGCATGTCCTCCTCCGGCACGATCTTCGAGATGACGCCCTTGTTCCCGTGGCGACCGGCCATCTTGTCGCCCTCGGAGATCTTGCGGCGCTTGGCCACATAGACGCGCACCAGCTCGTTGACGCCGGCAGACAGGTCATCCCCGCCCTCACGGCTGAACGTCTTCACGTCGATGACCTTGCCGCTCGAACCGTGCGGCACCTTCAGGGATGTATCGCGCACCTCGCCGGCCTTCTCCTTGAAGATGGCGCGGATGAGCTTCTCCTCGGCGGTCAGCTCGGTCTCGCCCTTCGGCGTGACCTTGCCCACCAGGAGGTCGCCCGACTTGACCTCGGCGCCAATGCGCACGACCCCGCGCTCGTCGAGGTCGGCAAGCGACTCCTCGGAGCGGTTCGGGATGTCACGCGTGATCTCCTCGGCGCCCAGCTTGGTCGTGCGGGCGTCGATCTCGTACTCCTCGATGTGAATGGAGGACAGAACGTCCTCCTTCACAAGGCGCTGCGAGATGATGATGGCGTCCTCGAAGTTGTAGCCCTCCCAGGACATGAAGGCGACGAGCATGTTCTTGCCGAGTGCGAGCTCGCCCATGTCGGTCGAGGAGCCATCGGCCAATACGCCGCCGGCCTCCACCTTGTCGCCCACCTTCACGATGGGCTTCTGGTGGATGAGCGTTCCCTGGTTGCTGCGCACGAACTTCTCGAGCTCGTACTGGTCGTGCTCGCCACCCCGGACCTCAACGATGATGCGGGTGGCGTCCACAGCGGCGACGGTGCCGGCGCGGCGCACCACGACGACATCACCGGTGTCCACGGCGGCACGGTGCTCCATGCCGGTTCCCACGAGCGGGGCCTCGCTCACCATGAGCGGGACGGCCTGACGCTGCATGTTGGCGCCCATGAGCGCACGGTTTGCATCGTTGTGCTCGAGGAATGGGATGAGAGCGGTTGCGACCGACACGATCTGGTCGGGCGAGACGTCCATGTACTCGACGTCCTTCGGCGGCACGGTGATGGGCTGGCCATTGCGACGGCACAGGACCTCATCCTCAAGCAGCCTGCCGGCCTTGTCGATCTCGGCGCTCGCCTGCGCGATGACGCGGTTCTCCTCCTGGGTGGCGTCGATCCAGACGACCTCCCACTCGGTCTCGTCACTCTTCTGCAGCTTGCCGTTCTTCACAATCCGGTACGGCGTCTGGATGAACCCGAACTCATTGACGGTGGCGTGCGACGAGAGCGAGCCGATCAGGCCGATGTTCGGGCCTTCAGGGGTCTCGATCGGGCACATGCGCCCGTAATGGGTCGGGTGGACGTCGCGCACCTCGATCGGGGCGCGCTCACGGGTGAGTCCGCCCGCGCCGAGCGCCGACAGGCGTCGGCGGTGGGTGAGCCCGGCCAGTGAGTTGGTCTGATCCATGAACTGCGACAACTGCGACGAGCCGAAGAACTCCTTCAGCGCCGCGACGACCGGACGGATGTTGATGATCGTCTGCGGGGTGATGGTGTCGGGGTCCTCGGTGCTCATGCGCTCGCGGACCACGCGCTCCATCCGGTAGAGACCGATGCGGAAGGCCTCCTGGATGAGCTCGCCGACCGTGCGCAGGCGCCGGTTACCGAAGTGCTCGTACTCGTCGAGCTCGTGCACCATCTCGTCGCGCGGCAGCAGGTTGCCGTCGGCGGCGAAGTCGGCGCTCTCCTCGTCGATGCCATAGCGGATCGGCAGATCCACGAGGCGGCGGATGAGCTCCACGAGGTCATCGGTCATACCCGTGCGCCAGCCGGTGAAGCGCGGGTTCGCGAGCGTGCGCACACCCGTGGATGCGTTTGGGCGCAGGCGGGCATCCAGCTTGTAGCGGCCGACCTTCGTGAGGTCGTAGCGCTTGGAGTCGAAGAACAGTCCACGCGTGAGGTTGAGGGAGTTGACCTCCGTCGGCGGCTCACCCGGGCGCTGCTTCTTGAACACCTCGATGAGGGCGTTCTGCATGAGCTCACCGGCGCGAAGGTCGATGCGCTTCTCAATACGCTCGATCTCGCCCTCGATGCCAAGACGCACGTCGCCGGGCACCGTGTCGATGTCCTTGGCGTGCCCCTGCATCTCCTTCACCAGCGCCTCAAGCTCCTGAAGCGACTTGGTGTTGCCACGGGACTCGTCGCCCTCGGTGACGTCCTTCTCGAGGGTGCGCTCGATGAACGGGTTGATGCGCTTCTTGTCCGTCGGATGAGGGAACAGGTTGCGCACGTCGTCGCGCGTATAGCCCAGCGCAAACAGCAGCGTGGTGACCGGCAGCTTGCGCTTGCGGTCGATACGGACGTTGACGAGACCCTTCTTGTCCACCTCGAGCTCCACCCACGAGCCGCGGGCAGGCATGAGGTTCGCGATGAAGACCTGCTTCTCGCGATCCTTGGGCTCCATGAGATAGGCGCCGGGCGACCGCACCAGCTGCGTCACGATGACGCGCTCGGTGCCGTTGATGATGAACGTGCCCCAGTCGGTCATGAGCGGAAGATCGCCCATGAACACCTTCTGCCGGCGGATCTCGCCGGTCTCCTTGTTGACGAATGAAACCTCCATCGTCAACGGGGCCGCGTAGGTCATGTCCTTCTCGCGGCACTCCTTGATGGGGTTATTCGGGAAGATCTCCGAGAAGGGCATCCCGGGCTCCCAGCCCCCGATCGTGTATGGACCGAACTCCACCATGAGTGTTCCGGTGAAGTCCTGGATCGGCGAGATGTCATTGACGGTATCTCGCAGCCCCTCGTTGAGGAACTGCTCGAAACTGGCTCGCTGAATCGCGATGAGATTGGGAACCGGCAGGAACTTCTCCATCTGGGAGAAGCTGTGCCGAACCCGAGCGGCGGTGGGCGTGCTCAAGTCGCGAGGCCTCCTGACATGAGCTCGGTGATGAACGGAAATGCGTCGCCACGCGCCATAGGCACGAACACACAGTGTGAGTGGGCGGCTAGCGGTGCGGGCACGTTGACGCGGCCACCAATTGGCGCCGCACCGGACGAAAGGCGCAAAGGGGCGACAACGGCGGAACGGGCATCATACACACTCCACGGGATTTCGCGTGAATACCCGCCCCACGCGCACCGCCCCCGCCCTACGCGGCATACTCAGGGGCGTGTCCACGGACCCCCACGATACGACGGGGACCTCACCGGTTGCAGCCATCACGGAGCGCCTGGTGCCGCTTCTCGATGCCACCCACCAGGTGTGGGGCTCACCGCAGGAGCGGCGTCGCCTGCGCGCGTTCGGGTTCCGTCCAGCCCTCGAGAACAATGTGCTGAAGCGGGAATGGCACGGCGTTCAGGTACGGGTTGGTCCCGATGCGCTTCGCGTGGTGGGGTCCGATCATGGGGAGTTGGCGTGGCGCCCCGACGTCGGACTCACCCTCGACGGCGGCCCGTTCGAGGCCACACCACAGGGAATCGCACTCGCCGATGCCGTCAATGGTCTCATCCAGTCGTATGAGCGCTGGATAGAAGCGCGCGAAGGTCGCGAGGAGCGCCTGCGCCGTGGCCACTGGAGCGCAGCCGACAGGCGCCAGGTGAATGCCCTCGCTGAGACCAGACGCCTGCAGCGCCTCCTCGCAGGGGGAAACACCGGGAGGACCCGCCGGGGCTGACATCGCCCTGGCGGGTCCCTCCAGGTGGATCAGCCCTGCAGGCCACCCGGGTCACCGGTACGGCCGATGATCTTGCCACCGGCAACGTGCGCAAGATCCTCAAGCCAGCCGCCGAGGCGGGCGTAGTCCTTGTCGTCCGGCTCGAGGGTCGCGCGTGCGGCCTCGACCTCGGCAGCGACCTCCTCCACATTCGTCTTGTTGGCAAGGGACACCCGGTCCCTGAGCTTGCTCTTCACTTCGCGCTCGAGCGGCATATCCGTACCTCGTTCGGGGCTGTTGACGAGGGCGCGGCGCACCCCCTTCACGGGATTGTGCGAAAACTCGCAGCGATCCGCCCCGGAACGGCTACCGGCCGATCACGATCGCGTGGCGCGCGTGGGTCAGATGTCCTGCCCGGTCGGTGGCATCGAGGGCCACCGCGTAGCGGCCGGGGGGCACCAGGCCCAGCGGAATGCTCACCGGACCAGTGGCCGCGACGTCTGTCACGCGGTGGATGGGACGAGGGGATGCCCCGGTGAGTGTGATGGCCAGACGTACCGTCCCGTAGTCCCGAACGTCTACCAGCGCGTGCGCAATACGTGGCTGCCCGGCGGGAATGCGCGGGGTGGCGGCATCGGCCCGCTGCACCCGCAAACGACGCACACGCGGTTTGCGGGAGTCCACCGAGACGTTCGCGCGGGTCGTTCCCGTGTTGCCCACCCAGTCGGTGGCCGAGATCTCCACCACGTGAGGACCATCGGGCAGTCGCGCCCGGCCGATCGTGACCGACGGCGGGTTCTCGCCCCCATGACGCGCCACCTGGCGTCCATCCACCGACACCGCCCACTGCAGCAGGCGTGACGAATCCTGCACCGATGCCACAACGGGCAGCGGTGGCGTGGCAAATCGCGCCGCGAGGGCCATCCGCGACGCCGCGGACAGGCTGATGACCGGCGGGTCCACATCCATACGGATGCGACCCGCACCGAACGACATGTCGGGCCCCGGGTCGCCCAGATCAAGCGCATCGCCCATGAGGAGCGACTTCGCCGACACCGGATCAAGTGGTGCGCCCGCCGCCCGACGGGCACCGATGAGCAGCGCGAGGGCACCCGCCGCATTTGGCGCCGCGTTCGATGTTCCGCCCACCGACTTCGGTCCCGTGGCGGTGCTCACGCGCGTATTGGTAGGCGCGACCACATCGGGCTTCATGCGGCCGTCGTCGGTTGGGCCGCGTGACGAATACGCCTTGAGGGCGTTGTTCGACCAGTCCACCGCGCCCACAGTGATGGCGCTCTCGGCGTCGCCTGGCGTGGGCACGCTCCCGGGCGCGGGATCGCCCAGACCATCAAGCATGACCTCGCGGGAGAACATCGTGAGGTCATCGCCCGGGGGCGGACCGGCCGCCAGGACCACGCGCAGGCGGAAGGTCCCGCCTGTGGGCGACAGATAGTTGGTGATGCGCTCCGACGATCGGGCACCGGTCAATTGGCTGTCCCGTGAGCTGGCGACCTCGGTCCATGTGCCATCCGCCTCGCGGTGGTCAAGGGCCAGGTCAAGGTCGGTGATCTGGGCACCTTGGTCCTGGTTCCACGACAGCGCAAACGTGATGGGCGAGTTTGCCGCGGCGTCGAACGTCCACTCCCCGGTGGTCGGCCAGTCGAGCGTGTCGTCCTGATTGGCATCCGCCCACGGGCCCTGCCAGTGCTTCTCGGCGTAGTTGCCGGCGGAGTTGACCCAGCTGATCCCCGATGCACTCGCGCGATCAACGGCCTGCGCGGCGTCGCCGGTGCCGTCGAACGGCCCTTCGAGGAAGCTGTTGCTATGTACCACGACGTCGGGGTGGCGCTGGATAAGCCAATCCACCGCCGCCTGGAAATCCTGCTCCGTGTGGTAATTGACGAACACGAAGGTGGCCTTTGGCGCGTAGTCATAGACCGTCTGCGCCACCAGCTCGCCGTGGTTGGTGAGGTTGCCGTATGCATTGCGCCCCGCGATGCCATACGCCGAGTCGAAGCTCTGCATCTGGAGATGTGCAGCATCCGGCAGTTCCTTTGCGGCCTGGAGTGCCGGCATGCGCGTGCCACCGAAGCCCAGGTCGAGCACAGCGATGACAACGCCCTTCCCATCGTCAGCGAGGGGGCGGAGTGCGTCGGCCCCGATTCGCTCGATGCCCTCCGACAACACCGGTGCGTTCTTCGACCCGCCCGGGGCGGCGGCCCCCGGATCCTCTGGGTCGACGTCCGCATACGACGAAGGGGCGAGTGAGGCGGCGGCGACGCCCGGAATAGCGCGAAGTAGCGGGATGCGCGCGCGCGAGGCAACCACCTGCAGATCGCGGCCGTCCCTGCGCACCACCCGGAGGGCCGATCGGCCGAGCGCCTGCTGCACGGCAGCGACCTGCCCCGGGGCCGCAGTGATGCTGATGGGTGCAGGGGGCCGCGGGCGAACTGCAGCAAGTACAGGCGCGGTGCACGTACCGGTCGCCAGCAGGGCGGCGGCGACCAGCGTGCCGCGCCTCATCGGCGCACCCATGTGCGCAGGAGTGTGGCGACATTGCCCGAGGCATCCTCAGCCACCACCTGTATGCGGTGCCGACCGGAACGAAGCGCCGCAACCCGATAGCGCGCCAGAGGCCCGGCTTGGCGCCCAATCGCACGGCCATCCACGCTGACGACAACCGAGGTCACCGTGCCGTCATCCATCGCGCGGGCGACAAGGAGGGGCTTCACGCCGCTCCCCACCGACACGCGCACCACGGGAGCGACGACGTCGACGCGCACCATTCCACGTCCGGTTGACGCATCGGGCCCCTTGGCACCGATGTCGCGTGCCCGGTCCAGCAGATCGGCACGCAGCGTGGCGGCGTCCACGGGCTGTCCCGCGCCGCTGCGCTGCTGGCGCAGCAGCGCAGCGGCGCCAGCCACGTGCGGTGTGGCCGCCGAGGTACCGGCGGTGCCCGGAAACGCCAGGTTCGCAGTGATGTACGTGGGGCCCGTGATCTCGGGCTTCTGGCGGCCGTCCTCAGTGGGACCGAACGACGAGTAGTCCGGCACGGCCATGTCCGACCATGCCGCTGCACCGACCGTGAGCGACCCCGCGGCGTCACCCGGGGTGGCCACGCTGCCAGCGGCAACGGCGGCGGCGCCGAACCCGACCGTGCGCGAGAAGACATCAATCGGTACCTGGCCACCGGTGGTCTGCCGCACCACCACGCGCCAGATGCCACCGTCCACGGTCACCGGCGCTGTTCGACGCGTGGCGTCGGACAGCGCGACCTCAGCGAACGTGCCGTCATCCAACTGGCGCTCCAGCGACACGGTCGCATTGACCCCGTCGCCGCTCCAGCCGATGCCAAACATCAGGGTCTCGTTGGGCTGCGGAGCGATTGGAATGACGCTGCCGGCGGAGTCGGCAACCCCCCGCCAATGGCGCTTGGCAAAGTTGCCGGACGAGTTGATCCACAGCACGCCGGCCGCGGCAGCGCCGTCCACTGCGCGGGCGAGCGGGCCGGTGCCGTCGAATGGGCCCCCGAGCATTGAGTTGGAATGGGTCACGATGGGAATGCCATTCGCGGTGATCCACTCAACCGCCTGCAGGAACTCGGCGTCGGAGTGGTAGTTCACAAGGATGAGGTGGGCGCCCGGTGCGACGTCGTGCACGATCTCGGCCATTCGGGTTCCATGTTCGGTGGGGGTGCCGAGGGAGTCGCGGCCGGCCAGGCCATTGGTGGCGTCGAATGATCGGACGTCCATCTGGTCAACCGATGGCAGTTCACCCATCATCACCGAGGTGTCGAGACCGACAAACCCCTGGTCGAGGATGGCGACCGTCTGGCCCGACCCATCCACCCCATGCGCCCACAGCGCATCGGCTCCGATGCGGAAGACACCCTGCGACACAAGTGCCTGGGCGCACGTTGCCGTGGCGGCCAGAACAAGGACGGCCACGATGCTCGCGAAACGGAGTGACATGCAGCCCGGGACCTAATCAGACCCGGCGGGCGTCACGCGAGCAGCCGGGCACGGGGGACCGTCACCGGGAGCGCCACGCGGGCGCTCCCGGTTTCGGATACAGCAGTTGCTACGAGAGGGTGGCGCTGCCGCCGGCCTCTTCGATCTGGGTCTTGATCTGCTCTGCCTCGTCCTTGGTCACACCCTCCTTGATGGCACCAGGGGCGCCATCCACGAGGTCCTTGGCCTCCTTGAGACCAAGGCCGGTGACTGCACGAACGACCTTGATGACCTGGATCTTCTTGTCGCCCGAACCCTCAAGCGTGACCGTGAAGGAGGTCTGCTCCTCGACGGCGGCAGCGGCAGCCGGTGCTGCAGCGGCCGGTGCTGCTGCTGCTGCGGCGCTCACGCCGAACGTCTCTTCGAGGGCCTTGATGCGCTCGGACAGCTCGAGGACGGAAATTGCCTTGAGCTCGTCAATCCACTCGTCAGTACTCATCGCCATGTCTTCAGTCTCCTTCGGTGGTCTCGTCGGCAGCCGGCTCGGCGTCCGCGGTGTCATCGGCTGCCGGCTGCTGCGCGGCGTCCGTGCTGTCGTCGGTGGCCGGAGTCTCCTCGGCCACAGGTGTGTCGTCAGTCGTGTCAGCTGCGGGTGCCTCGGCCAGAGCGGCCGGGGTCTCCGGAGCGACGGGTGCCTCATCGGCGACCGGGGTGTCGGCTGCGGGTGCCTCGGCCACAGCGGCCGGGGTCTCCGGAGCGACGGGTGCCTCGGACGCACGCTGGGCCTCGTATGCACCAAGTGCCCGGGCCAGGCCCGAGATGAGGCTGCCGAGTGCATTCGCCGTGCCCTGAATCGGGCTGGCGATGCCACTCACGAGGCGTGCATAGAGCTCCTGGCGAGGCGGCAGGGCGGCGAGCTGCTTGAGCTCCTCGCCCGAGATGGGGGCACCGTCGAGGATGCCGCCCTTCATGGACAGGCGATCGTCCGATGCCTTGGCGAACGTGTCGATTGCCTTTGCGACGGCCGCGGCATCCCCGTGTGCCCATACAAGCGCGGTCTGCCCCACGAGATACTCGAGGAGCGTCTCCGAGCCCGCTTCGGCACACGCGCGACGCGCGAGCGTGTTCTTGACGACCTGGAACTGGCCATTCGCCTCGCGCAACATCGCGCGCAGGTCGTCCACTTCACGGACGCTCAGGCCATGGAATCCCGTCGCAATGACGGAGTCAGTTGCGTTGAGGCGCTCCGCGATATCCGCGATGGCCTCCGCCTTCTGTTCCCTGTTCAGTTCCTCACCTCCTCGTCTCTCCGCCGTGCAAGGGCGGGGCGTCAGAAGGCGACACGGGGCGATGTGCCCCGGCTGCTCCGTTGCTCCGTCCTCACACGGGTCGGGGCTCATGCCCCTGATTTACGGCGACCGGTTGGCCGCTCCCGTGATCTTCGGTCGGGTGCGTGTGGCGCGCGGCGGTCTAGGCCGTCGCCTCCTGCAGCAGGTCCGACGTGATGGCCGGGTCAAGATCGATCCCGGGGCCCATCGTCTGGGCGATGCTGATGGACTTGATGTACTTGCCCTTGGTCGCCGCCGGCTTGGCGCGCAGGATCTCTTCGAGCACCACGGCGTAGTTCTCGGTGAGCTGCTCCGCGGTAAAGGAGCGCTTGCCGATGCCGAGGTGCACGGTTCCCGTACGGTCGGTGCGGTACTCGACCTTGCCGCCCTGAATCTCGGCGACGGCCTTGGCCACGTCGAAGGTGACGGTGCCGGTCTTGGGGTTGGGCATCTTGCCGGAGGGGCCGAGCACGCGACCGAGGCGGCCCACGGCCACCATCATGTCGGGCGTTGCGATCGCGACGTCGAAGTCAGTGAAGCCCTCTTCGATCTTCTTCACCAGGTCCTCGCCACCGACAAACTCGGCGCCAGCTTCTTCAGCCTCGCGGGCCTTGTCGCCCTCGGCGAACACGGCGACGGTCATCTTGCGCCCGGTGCCGTGGGGAAGCGCGATGGTGCCGCGCAGCTGCTCCTCGGCATGACGGACATTGACCGCGAGGCGGAAGTGCGCCTCAACTGTGGTGTCGAAGCGGGCGACCTCCTGGCTGACCAGAAGGCGGAAGCCGTCGAGCGGGGCGTAATTGCCGGCCGGGTCGATCTCGGCCTTGGCCGTGTCGTAGCGCTTGCCGTGCTTGGCCATGTCTCTAGCCCTCCACCGTGACGCCCATGGATCGCGCGGTACCGGCGATCATGGTGATTGCTGCGTCGATGTCATTTGCGTTCAGGTCCTGCATCTTGGTCTCGGCGATCTGCTGCAGCTGCGCGCGAGTGATGGAGGCGACCTTGTCGCGGTGCGGCTCGGCCGAACCCTTCTGCAACTTGATCGCGTCCTTGATCAGCACGGACGCCGGGGGCGTCTTCGTGATGAACGAGAAGGAGCGGTCCTCGTAGACGGAGATCTCGACGGGCGTGATGACGCCGCCGAGGTTCTGGGTCTGGGCGTTGAACGCCTTGCAGAACTCCATGATGTTGATGCTGGCACCACCCAACGCGGGGCCCACCGGCGGTGCCGGCGAGGCGCCCCCTGCGGGGATGTGGAGCTTGATGATCTGCAGGACCTTCTGCGCCATTGTGGCGTGACCTTCCGTATCGGGGCCGTCTCAGGCGGCCCGGGATCATACATTGATGCGGCAGAATGACCAGCGGGAGCGAAAACGCCCGCCGATGCCGCGCTTACGTGAGCTTCTTCACCTGATCGAATGACAGCTCGGCAGGCGTCTCGCGGCCGAAGATCGATACGAGCACCTTGACCCTGCCGGACTCGGAGTTGATCTCGGCAATTTCACCGGTGAAGTCCGACAGCGGGCCGGAGATGACCTTGATGCTCTCGCCCACCGTGAACTCGGCACGCACCTTCACGCGCGTCTCGGTGGCGGTGTGCAGCAGGCGGTCCACCTCTCCGGGCGTCAGCGGCGGCGGGCGGTGGTCGTCGTTCTTGGTGGCGCCCACGAAGCCCGTGACTCCCGGGGTGTTCTTCACGAGCGACCAGGCGTCGTCGTCGCCCATATCCATATTCACCAGAACGTACCCGGGGAGCGTACGGCGCTCGGTCTGGATCTTCTGGCCGTCCTTATTGGTCTCGACCACCTGCTCCGTCGGAATGACGATGCGGCGAATTGAGCTCTGGCGCCCCATCGTGACGATGCGGCGTTCGATGTTGGCCTGGACCTTCTTCTCGTGGCCCGAATACGTGTTGATGACATACCAGCGCAGCAAAGAATCTCCTAGAAGATGGCGTCGATGAGCGCGCTCATCAGTGTGTCGATGACGCCGAGGTAAATCGCGACGACGGCGACGAAGATGATGACAACGGCCGTGGCCTGGAACAACTGTGCCCGGTTCGGCCAGGTCACCTTCTTCAACTCAATGATGACCTCGCCGAGGAAGCGTCGGCTACGCCCCTCCTGCACAGACTTCGTCACCGATCCGGGCTTGTCGGTCTTTGGCTGGCGGCGGGGGCGTGTTTGGGCCTTCCGCTCGCCGTCAGACTTCTTTGGCTTTTTCGCAGGGACGGGCGGCTCAGCGCCGCCCGGGCCGGGCTCGCCGGAGTCCTGCCCCTTTGAGGGTCGGATACGTGCCATCTGTTCGGCGTCTACTCGTTCGTCGCGGTCCGGTGGACAGGGCCGGAGGGACTTGAACCCCCAACCCCCGGTTTTGGAGACCGGTGCTCTACCAATTGAGCTACGACCCTCTGTCCCGTATGCCGGTTGCCCGGCGGGAAATGCTTACCGCGTCTCGCGGTGCTCCGTGTGTCGGCCACACCAGCGGCAGTACTTCGACAGGGACACGCGGTCGGGCGTGTTGCGCCTGCTCTTATTCGACTGGTAGTTGCGCCTCTTGCAGTCCTGGCATGCCAGGGTCACGGCGATGCGCTGGCCGGTCTTACCCACAGGGAAGCCTCCGGTTGCTTGCGGGGGCGGGAAGGTACCACAGCGCCGCGCTGGGGTTCTGCGGGCCTGCCCGAAGCCCGGTAGCCTCGCACCATGACGACTGAGTGGAGTGACTGGTACGCCAACGAGGATCCGACCGCCTGGGTGCTCCCCCGCATCCTCCGTGATCGGGCCGCGGCACACCCGGACCGACCGTACATCCGGTTTGGTGATGGCGACTGGGTGACCTACGGCGAGATCGACCTTCGGGCCAACCGCATCGCCAATGCACTCATCGCGCGCGGCCTGCAGAAGGGCCAGTGCGTAAGCACCCTCATGCCCAACTCGGTTGATCAGGTGGCGCTGTGGTTCGGCATTCTGCGCGCCGGGGGCGTGCAGTCGCCCATCAACCTGGCCTACCGCGGCGACTTCCTCTCATGGGTGATCAACCTGCCGGAGTCCAGGTTTCTGGTGATCAGCGACGACCTGCTGGACCGTCTGGACCACGTGGCCGATGAACTGCCCCTCCTGGAGCACGTGTTCCTGTGGTCGTCCGACGCACCGCATGGTCCCAACCCGAAGGTGGCGTTCGAACCCTTCGCGGTGCTGGATGACGCACCGGACACCGACCCAGGTGTGGAGGTGACCTGGGTGGACGACGCGCGGGTGATGTTCACGTCGGGCACCACCGGCCGCAGCAAGGGTGTGATCAAGCAGCACGCATCCGACTACTTCTCGGGCCGCACCTACAACGAGGTGTGCGGCGTCACCGAGGACGACATCTTCTACACCTGCCTGCCGCTGTTCCACAGCAACGCCCAGGTGCTCAACTGCTACCCGGCCATGATCGCCGGCGCGCGCATTCAGGTATCGGCCCGGTACTCGTCAACCAACTTCTGGCGCGAGGTTACCGAGTGCGGCGCGACCATCCTCAACACGGTGAGCGCCATGAACTACTTCCTCTGGAACACGCCACCCGGTGAGTACGACCGCGCCCATTCGGTGACTCGCATCATGGCCATGCCGGCGCCCAAGGACATCTACCACGAGTTCAAGGAGCGCTTTGGCATCCGCTGGCACGAGGGCTACGGCCTCACCGAGACCGGCATGGTCACCTACGTGCCGCCGGGCATTGAGAAGCCGGGTTCGTGCGGCATGGCGAGCCCGGGGTTTGAGGTGACCGTGGTGGAGCCCGGCACCGACCGGCCCGTACCCAACGGCACGTCGGGCGAGATCGTGGTGGACATGAAGTTGCCCAACATCGTCATGCGCGCCTACGCGGGCATGCCCGAGAAGACCGCGGAGGACTTCAAGAACCTCAAGCTGCACACCGGCGACCTGGGCCAGATGGATGACGACGGCTACCTGTACTTCATGGACCGCGTGAAGGACTACATCAGGCGCCGTGGCGAGAACGTGTCATCGATGGAGGTGGAGCGCATCGTGGCGAGCCACCCGGGCGTGCTTGAGGCCGCAGCCGTTGGCGTCGCGGCTGGCGAGGGTGCAGGCTCCGAGCAGGAGATCCTCATCTGCGTCGTACCGCGCGAGGGCGTACCCGACCCGCACGAACTGCTCACCTACTGCGCCGACAAGATGCCGTACTTCGCGGTACCTAGGTACGTGAGGTTTATGGAGCATCTGCCCAAGACCCCCACCGATCGCGTGCGCAAGGTGGAGCTTCGTGACATGGGCCTCGGAGACGACGTGTACGACCGTGCCACGAGCGGCCCCGAGGTCAAGGCCTGATGGACGACGAGCTGGATCTCGGCGAGGCCGCCGCGTTCATCCTGGGCGCCCGCCCGGGGCTCGACGAGGACGACGTGTGGACCGTGCTCAAGGAGATCGGCGACCCACCCGTGCGCAGTGCCGACGGCATGGCGGTGGATCTCATCACGCGGCTGCACCCGGGCATCCGGGCCAAGGATGTGAAGGTGACGCTTGATGAGTGGCGTGAGTACGCGCGCCTCGCGGTCGAGAACGACTGGGAATAGGGGCGGGGACCCCGCGGCGTGGTCACTGGCCCAGTGGGTGATTGGTGGGCGGGGACCCCGCGGGGTGGTCACCGGCCCAGTGGGTGATTGGTGGGCGGACCACTTGCGAAACGTGATCGGCACGTGCGGGGGCCGCACGTGCAGGATCCCCGGCTGCGACGGTCCGCCCACCAATCACCCGCTGGGCCTCTGCTCTTCTCCGCACCCCGCTCTCGGTGGATGGACCACTGCGGAACAGGGTCAGCATGTGTGGGATCCCCGGCTGCGACGGGCCGCCCACCAATCACCCACTGGGCCCCGCTCTTCTCCACACCCCGTTATCGGCGGGCCGGGGATGCCTTGCCGAGGAGGATGTCCTTTGCTGTGGTGAGGGCGACCGTCATGTCCTTTGCGCGCGCCTGCAGATCGGGGTGCAGGTCGGCCACGCGATCGGGGTGACAGCGCACCACCTGCTGGCGGAAGGCGCGGTCAACCTCCTGCGGTGATGGGCGCGGGCCGAGGCCGAGGAGGTCGGCGGCCTCTGCCGCGCTGGTGGGAGCGGCGACCGAACTGCCCTGCTTCACATCGATGAGCCCCTGCGCCAGCTTGCGAAGGCGTGCCTTCTCGGCCTGCACGTCGCCCCACTCGTCGTCGAGCCGGGTCTGCTCGTGGGCTAGGTGGACGCGCTCCTCGCGTACCTCCTCTGCCAATGCGGCGAGGCGGCTGTCACGACCACCGACGTCTTCGCGCAGGGCCTCAAGCATTGCCTCAGGGTCAGCCGTCGCGGGCGCGTCGTCGGGCACTGTGCGCCCCTGCCCCGACTGCCCCTGCCGCACGAGGGCGATGACCTCGTCCAGGCGGTGATGTGCGGAGTTGGCCATCGACGGTCCGTCGGACGGCGCGAGACGCACCAATGCCAGCGACTCCCATGACGGGTCGGCAAGAAAGGCGGCCGACGACCGGCCGGCGAGCATCACCCGGCGTTCCGGGCTGGGGCGGTGACCGAGCAGTGCGAAATGGGCATCGGGGGTGCCGCTGCCGCGAAGTGCGGCGATCTCTTCGGCCAGATCGTCGAGCCGGCGCGCAACCTCGCGGCCGTCGGGGCCGTCGGCGCGCACGGCGCGCGCGGCGGCCAGTGCGGCGTCCAGGCCCTCGGCGCCCTCGGTCTGGCCAACCGCGAGCACCGACCACCAGCGGGTCCACGGGTCGTCGTCAGATGCACCCGCCAGCACGCGACCGGCCTCAGCCGGAAAGTCGAGAGCGAGCATCGCGGCAGCGAGGTTCGGCCGCGCGGTGCGGTCGCCCGTGGCCACTGCGGTGGCGAGCAGGGCCACCTGTCGCCAGCGCGCGGCATCGCCGCGTTGCGGAGCGGGGCCCGCTGCTCGTGTGAAGGGGTCGGTCACGCCGGGCACGGTAGTGCAGCCCCGGCACACGGTCGTGACCAGCGGTGACAGATATATGACCATATGGTGACTACAATGGGCGCCATGGCCACAACCGCGCAGACACACGTGCCCGTGCATGAGGCGAAGGCGAAGTTCTCGGAGATGATCCGCCGGGCGGGCGAGGGCGAAGAACTCATCATCACCAGCCACGGAAAGCCGGTCGCGAAGATCGTGCCGGCCGAAGCGCCCAAGTTGTCGGGAGCGGACGCAGTGAATCTGATTCTTGATCTCCGCAAGTCGCTGAAGGGCAGTGCCACGCGCGACGAGATTGTCGAGTGGATCCACGAGGGGCGTCGGTACTGAGCAGCTTCGTACTTGATACCTCGGCGACCTTGGTCCTCGTACTTGACGATGAGCCCGGGGCGCCGGTGCAGGCCCTGCTTACCGCGCTTGGCGCCGGCGACCCCTGCGTGCCATCGCTGTGGCCCTACGAGGTGGCGAGCGGCCTTGAATCGGCGCGCAAGCGAGGCCGCCTGACCCCCGCCGATGTGGAAATGGCGTTGCAGCAGATTGGGCGCATGCGCATCGAGCACGACGACCGTTCCGCCGACATCGTGCATCTCACCAACCTCGCCGCTCGCCTCGAGATCACGCCCTACGACGCCGCCTACATCAGTCTCGCGACTGCGCGGGGGATCCCGCTCGCCACGCAGGACCGCCGACTGGCGCAGGTGGCACGAGGAATTGGTGTGAGCGTCATCGACTGATCGGATATCGGGCCATCACGCCGCGCGCGGTGCGACCATGGCCCGATGTCCAACCGACTCGCCGACGAAGCCTCCCTGTACCTGCGCCAGCATGCGGACAATCCCGTGGACTGGTGGCCCTGGTGCGATGAGGCACTGGCCGAGGCCCGCGAGCGCGACGTGCCGGTGCTGCTGTCGGTGGGCTACTCGTCGTGTCACTGGTGCCATGTGATGGCGCACGAGTCATTTGAGGACCCAACCACCGCGGGGACGATGAACGCTGACTTCGTTCCCGTGAAGGTAGATCGCGAGGAGCGCCCCGACGTCGATGCGCTCTACATGCAGGCCACGCTCTCCATGACCGGCCAGGGCGGTTGGCCCATGACCGTGTTCCTCACCCCTGCCGGCGAGCCGTTCTGGGCAGGCACCTACTTTCCGCCCGAGCCCCGGCACGGCATGCCGTCGTTTCTGCAGATCCTGGATGGCGTCACCGAGGCCTGGCGCGAGCGCCGCAGCGAGGTGATGGAGCAGGCGGGGATGCTGGCGCGGGGCATCCAGCAGCAGAACGCCGTGACGCCGGCGCCGGGACCCGGTGGCCGCGAGGTCATCGGCGATGCCCTGGCAGCTATGGACGAGCAGTACGACATCGTCAACGGCGGGTTCGGCGGTGCGCCCAAGTTTCCGCCATCGGTGGCACTCGACTTCCTGCTGCGCCGCGCATGGGCCGACCCCACCGATGCGAACGCACGCGGCATGGCCGACGGCACGCTGCGGGCCATGGCAGCTGGAGGGGTGTTCGACCAGATCGGTGGCGGGTTTCACCGCTACGCCGTGGACGCCATCTGGCTGGTGCCCCACTTCGAGAAGATGCTGTACGACAACGCACTCCTTCTGGGTGACTACGCCCTGGGTGCGCGGGTACTTGACGATCCGGCACACGCGGCGACGGCCGAGGCCATCGCCCAGTACCTGTTGCGCGAGATGCGCGTGGACGGTGGCGCATTCGCCGCGGCACAGGACGCCGACTCCCCGGGCGGCGAGGGTGCGTTCTTCACGTGGACGCCTGCAGAGATCACCGCGGTGCTTGACCCGGCGGATGCTGCGGCCGCGCTGGCACGATTCGGCGTGACCGACCACGGCAACTTTGAGGGACGCACCATCCTCCATGTTTCCGACCCGGCACACGATGTGACGGTGGCCGCGTGCAACCGGCTGCTGGCGGCACGTGGTGGGCGACCTGCACCGGACCGCGACGACAAAGTCATCGCATCGTGGAATGGCCTCGCAATCGGTGCTCTGGCCACGGCGGGTGGCGTGCTCGACCGGTCGGAGTGGGTGGATGCGGCCCGGATTGCCGCCCGATTTGTGCTCGAAGAGATGGTGGTGGACGACCGGCTGATGCGGGTGCACGCAAACGGGCGCGCGCGCCATCTGGGCACCCTCGATGACCACGCCGACCTCGCCGATGGCCTGCTCGCCCTCTACGCGCACGACTTCAACCCCGACTGGCTGCTGGCTGCACGCGCCCTCGCCGACGCCATCATCAGCCTGTTCGCTGCCCCCGAGGGCGGATTCTTCCTCGCGGGCAGTGACGCGCCCGCCCTGGTGGCCCGCACCCGCAACCTCGAGGACCACCCCACCCCGTCCGGCAACGCGCAGGCGGCATGGGTGATGGCCCGCCTGCACCTGCTCACCGGCGACACCCGGTACGCGCGGGCGGCCGAGGGCGCAGTGGCGCTGGTGACCGGGTCGGTGGCAACGTGGCCCCATGCATTTGGACGGGCTCTCGCCACCATCGACCTGCTGACCTCGCCTCCGGTGGAGGTGGCCATCGCCGGGCCGCTCGACGACATTGCGACGCACGCGCTCGTGACTGCGGCGCGGAGTGCCGTGGGGCCGTATGCGGTGATCGCCGCAGGAGACCCCGCCGATGCCCGGGCAGCCACGGCGGCACCACTGCTTGCCAACCGCCCACTGGTGCATGGCCTGCCCGCCGCGTATGTATGCAGCGGGTTCGCCTGCCGCGCGCCCATCACCGATGCCGACGCCCTCGCCAGCGCCATCGCCGCCGCCTGACCGTTCACCGGGCACAGCGGGCAGCCGCGGCTATTCTCCGCCCGTGGCCGACCTTGACGAAATCCAGACCATGATCGAGGCCGCACTCCCGGGTGCGGTCGTTGATGTGCAGGACCACGGTGGTGGCGACCATCTGGCCGCCGTTGTGGTGGCACCGCAGTTCGCTGGCATGAGCCGGCTTGAGCAGCACAAGGCCGTCTACGCGGCCGTCCAGGCGCGCATCGACGACGGCGCCATCCACGCACTCGCCCTGAAGACACGGCCCCCGGAGGATGCATGAGCGACGTCACGACCATGAGCGACGAGGAGATCCTCGCGCAAATCAAGGCGGAGACCGCGGGCAACCGCATCTTCCTCTACATGAAGGGCACGCCTGACGCACCCGCCTGCGGCTTCTCGATGCGTGTGGTGCAGATGCTGAGCCACCTTGAGGTGGAGTACGGCGCCCGCGACATCCTTGAGGACGCGCGCGTTCGGCAGATCCTGTCGACGTGGTCGGACTGGCCCACCATTCCGCAGCTGTTCGTGGACGGCACGCTGGTTGGCGGATGCGACATCGTCACCGAGCTCTTCCAGGACGGCGAGCTGCAGCAGATGCTTCCGGGCGCGAAGGCCTCGTAGGCGCCATGTCGAGCCACCCCGTGGAGTTCTCGGAGGACCTGCAGGACACCCCGCCGGCGATCCGCCTCGGACTCTCCCGCGCCGGGGTGACGCGGTCGGCCAAGGCCATCCGCATGGGGTTTGGCGGTAGCGAGCACTTCATGGACGCCGACGTGGAGTGCCTGGTGGATCTTGACCCCGACCAGAAGGGCGTGCACATGTCGCGCTTTGAGGAGGAGGTCAACGAGGCCATCGATCAGGTGTTCATCGGCGAGAGTGCGGTGGCCATTGAGCAACTGGCGGAGGACATCGCCCGCCGCGTGGTGGAGCGCCAGGGTGCGCTTCGCGGCACCGCAACCATCCGCGCGCGCTACCCCAAGGAGCGCCGCACGCCGGTGACCGACGTGCCCACGCAGGAGATGTACGGGCTCATCGGCATGGCATCGGCCCGCGCCGGGCACTCACGACGTGCCGTCGGCGTATCGGCTCAGGGTATGAATGCCTGCCCCTGTGCACAGGGTCTGGTGCGCGAGCAGGCTGAGGCGGCGTTGTCGGCCGATGGATTCACCGACGACGAGATTGCCCGCATCGTCGCCCGCGTGCCCATCGCCACCCATAACCAGCGCGCACGCGGCACCCTCATCGTGGGTGTCCCCGGGATGGTGGACATCCCCGCCGACGACCTCATTGCCATCGTCGAGGACGGCATGTCATCGGAGATCTATGAACTGCTGAAGCGGCCCGATGAGCTGTACGTGGTGGACCGCGCGCACCGTCGTCCCCGATTTGTGGAGGACAGCGTGCGCGCAATGATCGCCGGGGTCATCGATCAGTTTCCCGCCCTGCCGGACGATGCCTTTGTGTCGGCGCATCAGGAGAACTACGAGACCATCCACACCCACGACGTCGAAGCCGAGCGGTACGGCGTGCTGGGGCAGATGCGGGCCGAGGTGGCAGGTGGAGACCACGCAACGCGGCACCTCACCATCGTGGAGTGGCTCGACGCCTAACCGGCGGTACGTACTACTGAGGTTCCGAATGCCCCGGCTGATCAGCGCGTTCCCTGAAGGTGCTGAGTGCGGTCTGCAGCCGCGCAAGTTGTGGAGCCGGGCCGCACGTGCCCGCATTCCGGCCGCGGCACGTGCGTTGCTCGTTCCAGACACCCACTCAAGATCCGACGTCCCGTGAATACGTTCCGTCATGGGAAGGCACGACCCCCTTCCCGACCACCGCCACCGGCTACCCCGTAACGGGTGCCTTTCGCGGTGCCACCCGCACGCGCTTGCTGAAGTGGGCAAGCACCGCTGAC
>JBAXJA010000002.1:0-38869 GCA_037138115.1 Thermoleophilia bacterium
ATCCCGCATCCACGCATCCGCGATCGGCGCTTTGTGCTTGTACCTCTGGTGGAGGTTGAGCCCTCCATGGAACTGCCTGATGGCTCGCGCATCAGCGCACTGCTCGATGCCCTTGATGCCCCGTCGCAGCCCGTCCACCGCACCCGGTTGGCACTGGCACTCCCGGGGTGCGCCCCGCCGGGTCTATGATCCCGCCCCCGAATGCCGCTCGACCCCGGAGGGGGCGTGATGTCCCAGACCGATGAACTCGATGAGTACGACGCAGAACTGGAGCTCCGCCTCAAGCGCGAGTACTCCGACGTGTTCCCACTCTTTCGCTACTGCGTGCTCACGCAGGAGGCGACGTACCTGTGCAATCGGCTGGATCGCAAGTTCGATCCGCAGACGGCCTACCCGTACTTCCACATCACCATGGAGGACGTGTGGGTGTGGGACAAGAACCGCCCCACACGCATCATTCCCCGGGTTGAGGTGCACACCACCCAGGACGTGACGGTGGAGATGCTCCGCATGGACGATGTGGATGACCTCGACGCGGTCGTCCTGGAGGACTGACCGTGCTGCTCGCCGTCGATGTCGGCAACTCACAGACCGTGGCAGGGCTCTTCTCCGGTGACGAGTTGCTGCACGACTGGCGTGTCTCCACGGTTCGCCGCACCACAGTTGATGAGCTGGCGGCGAGCTACGACACCATTCTGGAGCTGCGCGGCGGAAGCCTCACCGAGGTGGACCACGTGGTGGTGGCGTCGGTGGTGCCCGAGCTGACCGTTGCGTATCAGGCGCTGGCGGACAGGTACCTTGATCGCCCCGCGGTGGTCGTTGGTCCCGGCGTGCGCACCGGCATGCCGCTTCTGGTGGACAATCCGCATGAGGTGGGTGCCGATCGCATCGCCAACGCGGTGGCTGCCCACGCACGGTTTGGCGGGCCATGCGTGGTGGTGGACTTCGGAACGGCCACAACGCTCGATGTGGTGTCGGCAAATGGGGAGTTCATCGGCGGCGTCATTGCTCCCGGTGTGGACAGCGGCCTCGATGCCCTCTCGCAGCGTGCAGCGCGTCTGATGCGCGTGGAGCTCGCAGCGCCGCCGACCACGATCGGTCGCAACACAGTGGAATGCATGCAGTCGGGGCTGGTTCTGGGTGCCGCCGCGATGGTGGACGGCATGGTTGGCCGTATCGCCATCGAACTGGGCGCCCAACCCATCGTCATCGCCACCGGGGGCCTTGCACCCCTGGTGCTGCCGCACTCGGTGCTCATTGAGGAGCATGAGCCCATGCTCACCATCGAGGGACTCAGGCTCGTGCATGAGCGCACCACCGGCACCACGACGCGCAGTCGCCGCCGGTGAAGAAGCGCATGCGCGCCCTCGTGGTGGCGCGCCAGCGCGATCCGGTGGCACCGCCGCCATCGGATGGTCACTGGCCGCTCGCCGAGCCCTTCAGCGTTGGGGATGTGGTCATTCCCAATCGGGTGGTGCAGGCCCCGCTTGCGGGCATCGGCAACCGGGCATTCCGTGCCCAGTCCCGTCGCCATGGTGCCGGGCTGGTGGTATCGGAGATGGTTGCGGCCCACGGCATCCGGCACGGAAATCGGCGCACCACCTCCATGCTCGAGGTGGTGCCCGGTGAGCACCCGATGTGCATCCAGGTATTTGGCGGTGCCCCCGACGTGATGGCCGAGGCCGCCAGGGCGGTGGAGGAGGCCGGTGCCGACATGGTGGACATCAACATGGGGTGCCCGGTGCCGAAGATCATGAAAACCGGTGCAGGGGCGTCACTGCTGGCCGACCCGGACCGCGCGGTGGCCGTGATCCGTGCGATGGCCGATGCCGTGCGTATTCCGGTGACGGTCAAGATGCGGCGGGGGCTGAAGCCGGGTGACTGCGACCCGGCCGATCTGGCACGGCGCTTTGAGGACGCCGGTGCAGCGATGATCACCATTCACCCCCGCGCGGCCGCTGAGGAGTACTCCGGCAGCGCCGACCACCAGATCAGCGCGGAGGTGGTCCGCGCCGTGCAGGTTCCCGTGCTCATCAGTGGCGATATCACCGACGCCGCAGGCGCCCGCGAGGCCCTCGAGCGCACCGGTGCCGCGGGCGTGATGATTGGCAGGGCGGCCCTCGGCAATCCATGGGTGTTCCGTGCGATCGGGGAAGGGGCGGCTGACCCCCGGCCGCCGCTGTACGAGGTGATTGACGAGCTCGTCGGGTTCAGCAACGACATCGTGGGCGTGCTCGGCGCCGACAACGCGTGCCACTACATGCGCAAGTTCCACTCGTGGTATCTCGTCGGCCGGGGCGTACCCGACGACCAGCTCCAGGCCCTCATGGAGGACCCCACACTCGATGTCGCGCTCGACCGCCTGGCCCGCTTGCGCGAGGCGGCAATTCTCGCCGCGTGAGACAGTGCACCCGCTTCAACTATGAAAGTTGCCCGCCCCCGACCCTCTCGGCTATCGTCCGCGACCGCATACGGGGCAATGACGTCCATGGGAGGCCGCAGTGGACCGTGAGGTAATCCTCACCGAAGAGGGCTACAACAAGCTCCAAGACGAGATCGAGTACCTGACGACGAAAAAGCGTCGTGAGGTCGCCGAGCGCATCAAGACTGCGCGTGAATTCGGTGACATCTCAGAGAACTCCGAGTACGACGACGCCAAGAACGAGCAGGCGCACGTCGAGACCCGGATCATCCAGATCGAGCACCAGCTTCGGAATGCCAGCATCATCGACACGCATGACGTGCCGACTGATGTCGTGAGCATCGGAGTCAAGGTGACGGTGCGTACGACGGCCGACAAGAAGACCATGAGTTTCTCGGTCGTTGGTTCGGCCGAGGCCGATCCGCTCAGCGACCGGCTCTCGAATGAGAGTCCGATCGGCAAGGCGCTGATGGGCCGCAAGAAGGGCGACAAGGTAAACGTCGTGAGCCCCCGCGGCCAGGTCGAATACCAGGTCGTGAAGATTGAGGCGGAGGACTGAGTACGTCCGCCGACGGCCCAGGCGGAGCGTCGCCGGGGGACGTCGACGGCGGCATTGACCGCCTTATCGCTGATCGCCGCCAGAAGGCGGATGAGCTGCGGGCTGCGGGTATCAACCCGTTCCCGGCCCGCTTTACGGGCCGGGGGTCCATCGCGGACGCCCGTGCGCTCGGCGATGGGCTGGAGCCCGGCGCCGAGGCCACCGGGCAGGTGACCATCGCCGGCCGTCTGGTGGCGCGCCGTGGCCAGGGCAAGACCGTGTTCGCGGACGTCGAGGACCGCTCGGGCACGGTGCAGGCATGGGCCACGCTTGACCGCCTCGGAGAGGATGGCCTGAGCCTGCTCGCCGGTGCGCACCTGGGCGACATCATCGGAATCCGGGGCACCGTTGTGCGCACCCGGCGTGGCGAGATCTCGGTTGCCGCCGACTCAGTGCAGATGCTCGCCAAGGCGCTGCGGCCACCGCCCGATCGCCATGCCGGCCTCACCGACCCGGAGACCCGCTACCGGCAGCGGTACCTCGACCTCATGGCATCCGAAGACGTACGCAGCCAGTTCGTCATGCGGGCCCGGGCGATCTCGGGCGTGCGCCGCTTTCTCGACTCCCGCGGGTTCATCGAGGTCGAGACACCTGCGCTGCAGCCGATCTACGGCGGTGCCGCGGCGCGACCGTTCGTCACGCACCACAACGAGCTGGATCGCGATCTGTTTCTGCGCATCGCCACCGAGCTGTACCTCAAGCGGTGCATCGTGGGCGGGCTCGAGAAGGTGTACGAGCTCGGCAAGGACTTCCGCAACGAGGGCGTGTCGTTTAAGCACAACCCTGAGTTCACGATGCTGGAGACCTACGAGGCGTACGCCGACTACGAGGATGTGGCCGCGATGCTCGAGGAGATGGTGTCCGCCGCTGCCGTCGAGGCCACCGGTGGCATGAAGGTGCCATGGAAGGGCGGGGAGATCGACCTCACGCCGCCATGGCGCCGTGTGCGCCTCACTGACGCGCTGGAGCAGGCCAGTGGCATCGACGTGCTGGCCCACCCCGACGCCGATTCTCTCCGCGCTGCAATGCGCGCCGCTGGCCTTGACGCGCCCGACGCGGCGCCGTGGTCCAAATTGGTGGACGGGATCCTCAGCCAGTCGCTCGAGCCCACCCTTATTCAGCCCACCATCCTGCTGGACTACCCGCTCGAGCTCTCGCCCTTCGCCAAGCGGCGTGAGGATGATCCGCGGCTCGTGGAGCGCTTTGAGGCGTTCTGTGCGGGCATGGAGATCGCCAATGCGTTCTCCGAACTGAACGACCCCGACGACCAGCGCGAGCGGTTTGCGATGCTGCAGGCCGACCGCGCTGCGGGTGACGACGAGGCCCAGCCCGCCGATGAGGACTTCCTTACGGCGCTTGAGCACGGCATGCCTCCCACGGGTGGCCTGGGGCTCGGAATCGACCGCCTCGTCATGGTGCTGACGGATCGCCACTCGATCCGCGAAGTCATCCTCTTCCCTGCGATGAGGAATTAGCGGCACCCAATACCGGAGAAGCTGGCACGGGAGGCCGCTGAAGTGATAGCGTCCCGCGCCGTTTCTAAGAGCAGTCCGAACTGGAAGGTCACATGGCGAAGCCGCGCGGACGCGGGCGGATCAAGAAGAAGAAGGGTGGGGCGACCGCGCCTCGCAAGCGTCGTCCCCTTCTTTCTGCCGAGGAGCTCGACTGGAAGAACTTCCCGTCGCTCCGGCGTTTTCTGTCCGAGCGGGGCAAGCTTCGTTCCCGCCGGATCACGGGTCTGTCCCGTCGCCAGCAGACGCAGCTCGCTCAGGCAGTGAAGCGTGCCCGGATGATGGGCCTGCTGCCGTACCCCGACCAGGACCGTTCGGTCAAGGCGCATCGCGCCGCGAACCCGATCCCTGTCGCGGTGGAGGGCGCCCCTGCTGGTGATGAGGAGATCATCATCACTGAAGAGCTGGTGGACGTCGATGGCGTGGAGATCGACGTCGTCGAGGCGGACATCATTGAGTCGGATGGCACCGAGATCGAGGTCGTTGAGGCCGAGGTCGTCGAGGAGCCCGTGGGCGTCGCCGCAGGTGACGCACCGGCCGAGGATGACGTCGAGGCCTGACGTACGTCGCACCACCTGATTGATCGCCTGGCGGCGCCCCTCGGGGCGCCGCTTCGCGTTTTGGGGGGCCACGGCGACCTGAACCCCCCGGGTGATCCGACCCACCGTGCGATAATCCCCTGATGGAGATGGGTGCATGCCCGGCATGTGATGCCGGCCTGATGTGGCGACACAACGGTTTGTGGTGCGACCGGTGCCATCGCAAGGTGGAGACCTGCTGTGAGGGGGCTCCGCAGGCATGCGTAATGAGCGAACCCGATATGACCGATCCCCCGGTGGGAGATGCCGTGCCGGTGCTACGTTCGACTCCCATTTCATCCGCCGCAAAGGTTCCCGAGGGGAACCATCAGGAGGATTGAGGCCCGATGTTCGAACGCTTCACCGAACGCGCCCGTCAGGTTGTCGTGCTGGCCCAGGAAGAGGCCCGCACCCTCAAGCACAACTACATCGGCACCGAGCACATCCTGCTCGGGCTGCTGCGTGAGGAAGAGGGCCTCGCCGCCCGTGTACTCGAGGGCCTCGAGATCACGGTGGAAGAGGTGCGCGCCCAGGTAATCCGCATCGTCGGATCGGGCGAAGAGGTGACCTCTGGGCAGATCCCGTTCACGCCGCGTGCCAAGAAGGTGCTCGAGCTGGCGCTGCGCGAGGCCCTGTCGCTCGGCCACAACTACATCGGCACCGAGCACATCCTCCTCGGCCTCGTGCGCGAGAACGAGGGCGTTGCCGCCCGTATCCTCGCCGACTTCGACGCCGACTCCGAGAAGATCCGCAACGAGATCATCCGCATGCTGTCGGGCCCCGGGCGCCGGCAGGGCCAGAGTGGTGGCGGGAGTGGTGGCGGCGGCGGCGCCGCAGGCCAGACCGGCGACAAGAAGTCCAGCAAGCTGCTCGACCAGTTCGGCCGCAACCTCACCAAGATGGCGGAGGACGGCAAGCTCGACCCGGTGGTCGGTCGCCAGAAGGAGATCGAGCGGGTCATGCAGATCCTGGCCCGCCGCACCAAGAACAATCCGGTGCTCATCGGCGAGCCGGGCGTGGGCAAGACCGCAGTGGTCGAGGGCCTGGCCCAGCGCATCTCATCGGGCCAGGTGCCGGAGCTTCTTCGCGGCAAGCAGATCTACACGCTCGACCTGGCGGCACTGGTTGCGGGTTCGAAGTACCGCGGCGAGTTCGAGGAGCGCCTGAAGAAGGTGATGAAGGAGATCGGCCAGCGCGGCGACATCATCCTGTTCATCGACGAGATCCACAATCTCGTGGGTGCGGGTGCCGCCGAGGGCGCGATCGACGCGGCCTCGATCCTCAAGCCGGCACTTGCCCGCGGCGAGTTGCAGACCGTGGGCGCCACCACGCTCGACGAATACCGCAAGTACCTTGAGCGCGACGCTGCGCTGGAGCGCCGCTTCCAGCAGGTGAAGGTGGACCAGCCGTCGATTGAGGAGACCCAGCAGATTCTGCGCGGTCTGCGCGAGCGGTACGAGGACCACCACAAGATCACCATCACCGATGAGGCCCTTGAGGCCGCTGCGGTGCTGTCGGATCGCTACATCTCGGAGCGCTTCCTGCCCGACAAGGCGATCGACCTCATCGACGAGGCCGGCAGCCGCATGCGCATCCGCACCATGACGGCCCCGCCGTCGTACCGCGAGCTCGAGGACGAGATCGAGACCGTGCGCAAGGACAAGGAGGCCGCGATCGAGGCGCAGGAGTTCGAGAAGGCCGCCAACCTGCGTGACACGGAGCGGCGCCTCACGAACAAGAAGCGCGACCTCGAGGAGGAGTGGAAGGCCGAGGACGCCCCCCGGCCCTCCATCGGCGAGGAGGAGATTGCCGACATCGTCTCCATGTGGACCGGTATCCCGGTGTTCAAGCTCACCGAGGCCGAAACACAGAAGCTGCTGCGCATGGAAGAGGAGCTGCACAAGCGGGTCATCGGTCAGGAGGCGGCCATCACGGCCGCCAGCCGTGCCATCCGCCGCGCCCGTGCGGGAATCAAGGACCCCAAGCGGCCTGCCGGATCATTCATCTTCCTGGGTCCGTCGGGCGTGGGCAAGACAGAGCTCGCCCGCACTCTGGCCGAGTTCCTGTTCGGCGACGAGCAGGCCCTTATTCAGGTGGACATGTCCGAGTACATGGAGAAGCACGCGGTCTCCAGGCTCGTGGGATCGCCTCCCGGCTACGTGGGTTACGACGAAGGCGGCCAGCTCACCGAGCAGGTTCGTCGCAAGCCGTACTCAGTGGTGCTGCTCGACGAGATTGAGAAGGCGCACCCAGAGGTGTCCAACATCCTCCTGCAGATCCTCGAGGACGGACGCCTTACGGATGCTCAGGGTCGCGTGGTGGACTTCCGCCACTGCATCGTGATCATGACGTCGAACATCGGCGCCGCCACCATCACCCGCACCACCCCGCTGGGCTTCAGCGTGGCTGAGGAGGGTGGCGGCATGGCGTACGAGGACATGAAGGGCCGCATCATGGGTGAGCTCAAGAAGGCCTTCCGGCCCGAGCTCATCAACCGCATCGACGAGATCATCGTCTTCCACCAGCTGACCAAGGCAGAGATCAAGCAGATCATCGACCTCATGCTGGTGCGCCTGCAGAAGCAGATGGCCGATCAGGGTGTGTCGTTTCAGCTCACCGACGCGGCGAAGGACCTGCTCGTGGATGAGGGCTATGACCCGGCAATGGGTGCCCGGCCACTCCGCCGTGCGATCCAGCGCCTCATTGAGGACCCGCTGGCCGACGAGCTGCTGCACGGAACGCTCACCGAGGGGTTGGTCATTGTGTGCGACCGTGACGGCGACGTGATGCGGATGGACCGCACCGAGGCCCCGCCCGCCCCGGCTGAGCCGGAGGTCGTCGTCGCGGCCGTCGGCGCAGACGCCGAGCCGGCCGACGACGCGGAGTAATCCCTGAGCCCGCCGCGTGTCCGCAGCCGATTCCAGTGTGACGGCTGCGGGCACGTGTCACCTCGCTGGCTGGGCAAGTGCCCGGCCTGCGGGGAGTGGGACACGCTGAAGGAGGGGGCGGGACCACCGCCGTCGGCACGCCGTGGGCCGGTCTCTGCCACCTCCCCCAAGGCGATCCCACTGTCCGAGGTGAGCGCCCTCCTCGAGGAGCGAATCCCCACTGGGGTGTCGGAGCTGGATCGCGTTCTCGGAGGCGGCATCGTGCCGGGCTCCCTGGTGCTCATCGGTGGTGAGCCCGGTATCGGCAAGAGCACGCTGGTACTTCAGGCCCTCGCCCACATGTCTGCGTCCCGTCCCGCCCTTCTGGTGACCGGCGAGGAATCGCCCGCCCAGGTGCGCGCCCGTGCCCAGCGGCTGGCGCCATCGTGCGATGCCATCGTCGTGTACCCCGAAACCCGTCTCGAGGCGATTGCCGAGCTGCTGGAGGCGAACCCCCCTGGCATATGCGCCATTGACTCGGTGCAGACGCTCACGTCGGATTCGCTCGACAGCGCGCCCGGCAGCCCGGCCCAGGTGCGGCAGGTCACGGCTGAACTGGTGCGCATCGCGAAGTCGCGGGACATCGCGATGATTCTGGTGGGGCAGGTCACCAAGGATGGTGGGCTCGCTGGTCCTCGCCTGCTTGAGCACCTGGTGGACGCTGTGATCTCCTTCGAGGGCGATGGAGTGCGAGCCCAGCGCGTGCTGCGGGCGCTGAAGAACCGCTTCGGGTCGACCAACGAGACCGGCATCCTCGAGATGCGTGCCGATGGGCTGGCGTCGGTGGATGATCCATCGGACATCTACCTCGCGGAGGCCGGCGAGCGTGTTGGCTCGTGTCTGTTCCCCGCCATCGAGGGCACGCGCGCGGTGCTGGTGGAGGTGCAGGCGCTGGTGGGCCCCACCGACATCGTGCCGCCACGCCGGGTGGCCGGCGGTATTGACCGCACGCGACTGGCGCAGGTGCTGGCGGTCATGGGCCGCCACGCCGGTGTGCGCGTGGGAGACCAGGACGTGTTCGTGAGCGTGGCCGGTGGCGCCCGCGCGCCCGACCCGGCCGCCGACCTCGCCATCGCTCTCGCCGTGGCGAGTGCCGCAAGAAACGAACCATTGCCCGGCCCCGTGGCGGCGATGGGCGAGATCGGGCTTACCGGGGCACTGCGTCCGGTGAGTCATGCCGGGCGCCGTCTGCGGGTGTCGGCAGACCACTCCGTGGCGCGGGCCCTCACCGGACCGCTGGGCGATTCGGTCGAAGCCGGGCCCCGCCCGGCGGTTGTGCACCCCGCGGTGGAGCTCAGAGACGCCATCAGAGAGGCATTTCGGCCCGTGGGGGGATGACGGGGCGCCCCCCGCGTGCAATGCTCGCAGGCCGCCTGATGCGTGATGCACGAAGGAAGCACGGGGTGGTACGTGGAAATCCGTTCCGTCATGCCGCGATCAGTGGTCGGAACGAAGCCGGAAGGGGGGTGATGGCGACGTCAACTGATGGACATGGAACCGGAGCACCGGTGACCGACCCACCACCCGATCGTGGCGATGGGCAGCCCCCCCGCGCGCCCGAGGACCGGTTCGGCCTGCCGTATCCGGGCCCACAGCCCCGGCGCCGGTCGGCCAATCCCGTGGTGCTGAGGGTCACCCAGTCCGTTCTCGCCCTGCTCGGGGCGCTCGGGGCGTATCAGGTGGGCCGCAGAATCGACTTCGGCGATCTTGTGGGGGATGCGCTCCAGTACCCGGTGTACATCGGCGCCATCATCATCGGCGCACTTGTGGGGTGGGTCATCGGCGGGGTCATCGGGCGCTGGCTTCCATCACGGATGCGCGCAATCGACACGGCGGCCGACAAGCGATCGGCCGGGGAACTCGCCGTGGGCGCCATCGGACTCGTGGTGGGCCTTCTGGCAGCCGCGCTCGCCGGAATCGCCGTTGCCAGCCTGCCGGTCGTCGGCCCCTACCTGTTGCTGCCCGTCGTGCTGCTGGTGGCCTACGTCTTCACGCGCATCGCCGCGCGCAAGCATGCCGACATCCTGCGCCTCGTGGGCATCAGGTCCCGCAGTTCTGCCACCGTTCCGCCGCGCATCATTGACACCAGCGCGATCATCGATGGCCGCATCATCGACATTGCCCGCGCGCGGTTTCTCCCGGGGCAGATCATCGTTCCCACCTTCGTGGTTGAAGAACTGCACCGCGTGGCCGACTCCACCGACCCCGAGAAGCGTGCGCGCGGCCGCCGGGGCCTCGACCTGATTGAGGAACTGAAGGCCGTGGGGGAGAGCCGCGTGCAGATCCGCAGCGGCGACCAGCCGGGGGTAGATGGGGTAGACGCCAAGCTGGTGAGCCTCGCCCGCGACCTGCATGGCTCAATCGTCACCACCGATTACGCGCTCAACAAGGTGGCCCGCATCCAGGGCATCGAGGTACTCAACGTCAATGAGTTGGCGAATGCACTCAAGCCTGCGGTGCTGCCCGGCGAGTCGCTGAACGTGCGCGTCATCCGCGAGGGACGCGAGTACGACCAGGGCGTGGGTTACCTCGACGACGGCACCATGGTCGTGGTTGAAGGCGGGCGCTCGCTGGTGGGGGACGCCGCCCAGGATGTCGAGGTGACCAGCATCATCCAGAACCCGTCGGGGAAGATGATCTTCGCCCGCCGGCCCGGCTCGGTCTGACGGCCGGTCGGCGGAGGCGTATGGGCGCGGGCGCGATCATCGTGGCAGCGGGATCTGGCGAGAGGCTTGGTGCCAGCCTGCCCAAGGCACTTGTGCGCGCGGCGGGCAGGCCGCTTGTGGCGTGGTGTGCCATTGCCCTGTCGGCGGCCCGTGGCGTGGACGCACTGGTGATCGTGTCGCCGCCGGGCGAGGAGAAGGCGATTGCCGCTGCGATCGGCCACATGGTGCGCGTGCACGCGATCGTGCCCGGCGGAACAACACGTCAGCGCTCGGTGGCGGCCGGGATCGCAGCCCTGCCCGCCGACGTGGACGCCATCCTTGTGCACGATGCCGCCAGGCCGCTCGTAACGCCCGCGCTGGTGGAGCGTGTGCTCGCGGCGCTGGAGTTACACGATGGTGCGATCGCCGCGGCTCCGGTGGCCGATACGCTCAAGCGCGAGGGGGCCGACGGCATGATTGACCGCACGATCGATCGCGTGGGGCTGTGGCGCGCGCAGACCCCACAGGCCTTCCGGGCCGACGTCATCCGCCGGATGTTCGACGAGGCCGACCCGATCGAGCTGGACACGGCCACCGACTGCGCGGGAATGGCTGAGCGCCGGGGCGTGATGGTGGCGCTTGTGAACCCGCACTCACCCAATCTCAAGGTGACCGTGCCCGATGACCTGGTGCTCGTCGAGGTCCTCCTCGCTGGATCACGCATCGCGTAACGTGCCCCGCCCGTGCTGACTGACTACCACCTCCACCTGCAACCCGACGGGGAGGAGGCCCGCGACGCCGACCGAACGCGCTGGGATCGCGAGGGCGGCGCACGGTCGCCGGGATGGATTTCCCGGTATGTGGATCAGGCCCGCGCCCGCGCGGTATCCGAGATCGCTATCACTGAGCACGTGCACCGCTTCGCGGACGTCCGCCACTGGCACCCCAACCCGTGGTGGCAGGGTGAGGCCACTGAGGACCTGGGCGCCCACTGCGACGCCCTTATCGCGGCCCGCGATGGTGGCCTGCCCGTGCTCGTCGGGATTGAGATGGATTGGATCCCGGACCGGGTGGATGACACCCGCGCCCTGCTTGCCGCTCACCCCTTCGACATCGTCCTCGGGTCAGTGCACTGGCTGGGAGATCTGGCCGTCGATCATCCCGATTACCCCTGCTGGGACGATCTGGGGGCCGATGAGACGTGGGGGCGGTACCTCGACGAATTGGCAGCAGCCGCAGCCAGCGGCCTGTTTGACGTCCTCGCGCATCCCGATCTGCCAAAGGTGTTCGGAACCCGGATGCCCGCCCATCTGGCCGGTCGACGGGATGAGGTCATCGCGGCGATCGCTGATTGCGGCGTGGCGGTGGAGTGCTCATCTGCGGGGCTGCGGAAGCCCATCGGCGAGCTGTATCCCGACCCGGACTGGCTGGCGGCCTTCTGCCGCGCCGGCGTGCCGGTGACGCTGTCGAGCGACGCCCACCGCCCGGAGGATGTCGCCCGGGATTACCCCACTGCCGTGGCGGCCCTGCGTGGTGCTGGCTATGAGACGATCACGCGCTTTCGCGCGCGTGAACCCGAGCAGGTGGCGATGACATGGGACTGAGGGTTGGAATGGGCACCGATGCGCACCGCCTGGAGGCGGGCCGCCCCCTGATGCTCGGCACGCTGGCGGTGGAGCACGACGCCGGCCTCGCCGGCCACTCCGATGGCGACGTCGTGGCGCATGCGGTCTGTGACGCCCTGTTGTCCGCATCGGGCGGCCCCGACATCGGAGTGCTGTTTCCCGGTACCGCCGAATGGGCGGGTGTCACTGGGGCACAGATGATCACCCACGTGATGGCCCGGCTCGGCGGCGAGGGTGCGATCCCGGCCAATGTTCACGTGATCATCATGTGCGAGCGGCCACGTATCGGGCCGTATCGGGAGGCCATGGAGCAGGCGCTCACGGCGCTCGTGGGTGCGCCCGTGTCGGTGCACGCAACCACCACTGACGGCATGGGATTCATCGGTCGCGGCGAGGGCATCGGCTGCCAGGCCGTGGCGCTGGTGGAGATGCCCGCATGACCGTCAGGCTCTACTCGACCCTGACGGGGTGCGCCGAACCGCTGCACCCCGACGCCAACGGCGTCATCGGCATCTACGCGTGCGGGCCCACCGTGTACTCGCGCATCCACATCGGCAACGCCCGGCCGTTCGTGGTGTTCTCGGTGCTCAAGCGGTACCTCGAGCGACGTGGCGAGCGCTGCCGCCTGGTTATCAACATCACGGACGTCAACGACAAGATCTACGACGCCGCACGGGCTGAGGGAGTGCCGTCCACGGAACTGGCCGAGCGCTGCGCCCGGCAGTACGTGGAGGACACCGACATGCTGGGGCTTGGGCGCCCGGATGCCGAGCCGAAGGTCACCGACACGATGGACGAGATCGTGACGCTGATCGGCAGCCTGGTCGAGCGGGGGCTGGCATACCCGGCCGACGGCGACGTGTACTTCCGTGTGGCCGCCTTCCCGGGGTACGGCAGGCTCTCCGGTCGAAACCTCGTGGACATGGTGCCGGGCGACGATGGCGACCTGAAGGATGACCCCCTCGATTTCGCCCTGTGGAAGGGGCACAAGGAGTCGGAGGATGCCTGGTGGGACTCCCCGTGGGGCCCCGGGCGCCCTGGCTGGCATATCGAGTGCTCGGCCATGGCTGAACGCGAGCTGGGCATGGGTTTCGCGGTACACGGTGGTGGCATCGACCTGGCCTTCCCGCATCACGAGAACGAGATCGCCCAGAGCGAGGGCGCCCACGATGGCGTGCCATTCGCCCATGTGTGGATGCACAACGAGATGCTCGAGTTGTCGGACAGCAAGATGAGCAAGAGCATCGGCAACATTGCGCTGCTTGCCGACGTGGTGGAGCGATGGGGTGCCGATACGGTCATCGCATATTTCATGCAGAGCCACTACCGGTCGCGGCTGCCCTTCTCGGATGACCGCCTGCACGATGCCGAGGCCGCCTGCGATCGCATCCGCAATGCGGTGCGTGCGCTCGACCGCGCGCTCGGTGCCCCGGAGGCCGACGCGGCCAACGACGCAGATCTGATGAAGGCCCTCGTAGATGCGCGACAGCGGTTTCATGAGGCGATGGACGACGACTTCGGTACGCCGGGGGCCATCGCGGCGGTGTTCGATCTCGTCCGGGTCATCAACCACTCCCTCGACCGGGGCCGCCCCGCGTCCGGGCAGCTGCGCGAGGTGCGACTTGAGCTGATCGGCCTGCTCGACATGCTGGGGCTGGCCGGGCTCGGTGACCCAGCGGGGGGCGACGCACCGCAGGAGGTGCTTGATCTGCTCGCGGCCCGCGAGGCAGCCCGCGTCGGACGTGACTTCGCGTCAGCGGATGCGCTGCGCGACCAGATTCTCGCCTACGGATTTGAACTGCGCGATGGCCCGGATGGGCCGGAGGTCTACGCATCATCATGAGCAGCCGCGGTGGATACGGACGTCGAAAGCGCGACGAGGACGAAGGGCCGATCCTTGTGTACGGGCGCAATCCTGTGCGCGAACTCATCAAGGCGGGCCGGCGCGAGGTATCTGAGGTGTGGGTGCTCACGCAGGCCGCTGACGATCCAGCACTTGAGGGCGTCGCCGTTGTCGTGAAGACCCGCGAGGAACTCGCGCGCGCGGCGGGCACCGGCGATCACCAGGGGATGGTGGCGTTCACGGAGGAATACCCGTACGCAGACCCTCAAGACATACTTGAGGGTACGGGTCCGGTCATCGTGCTCGACGAGGTTCAGGATCCGCGGAATCTCGGGGCTGTCGCCCGCGTCGCCGACGCAGCCGGATGTGCTGGGCTGGTGATCCCCACTCGCGGCAGCCCGGGTATCACCCCGGTTGCGTGCAAGGCCTCAGCCGGCGCCGTCGAGCACCTCGCGATCGCCCGAATCGGCAGTCTGGTCGCATTCATCAACGATCTTGCGGGTGCTGGCCGATGGTCTGCCGGCGCGGATTCGGACGCCGGGATGGACTACCGGGAAGTGCCCTGGGACGCGGGCGCGGTCATCGTGCTGGGGGCTGAAGGTGCAGGCCTCAGGCCCAAGGTGAGGGATGTGTGCGACCGCCTGGTACGCATACCAATGCGGGGGAACGTGGGGTCCCTGAACCTCTCCACAGCCGCATCGGTGCTGGTATTTGAGGCAGTTCGACAGAACTGATTTCGCTCCAGAGGTTGACAGCCGCTTGTGCGGTCGGTATCAATCCCACATCTGATCTCTTACCTTCGACTGAAGGTTCAGCCTTTTCCTCATGTGAGGGTTGAGGGTTTGAAGATCCGGATGATCATGAATCGATTGACCGACCGGGAGTGAAAATGGGAGCCACCGCCAGGAGGCAGACCGATCTGGACCAGCAGGGCTACGTCGACGTGGTCGACGAGGGCCTTGTCCGCCGCGCGCGCGGAGGGGACCAGCAGGCCATGGACCAGATCATCTCCCGCTACCGGGGATTCGTGCGCCTCAAGGCCAGCGCGTACTTCCTCGCCGGCGGCGACTCCGAGGACCTCATCCAGGAGGGACTCATCGGTCTCTTCAAGGCGGTGCGTGACTATCGCCCCGAGCGTGAGGCCAGTTTCCGATCGTTCGCTGAGCTGTGCGTCACCCGCCAGATCATCACGGCGATCAAGACCGCGGCCCGTAACAAGCACTCGCCGCTGAACACCTATGTCTCGTTCAGCAACACCCGCGCGGGCTCCGAGCAGGAGACCACTCTCGCCGACGTGCTGCCGGACGATCCGGTAACCGATCCGATCAACCAGGCAATCTCCACCGAAGAGCTCACCAGCCTGATTGAGTGCCTCGGCCGGGTCTTGAGCCCGCTTGAGCGCGAGGTGCTGGCGATGTATCTCGAGGGTCGCTCGTATGAAGAGGTGGCCGAGCGCCTGGAGTGCAACCCCAAGAGCGTGGACAACGCACTTCAGCGGGTGAAGCGCAAGGTGGAGACGCATCTCGGCGAGCGTTCGGTGCTGGACCTCTAGACGGATGGTTGAGGGTTACCCTCAGCCTCGACCCGAGGTTGAGGGTGTGACGTCATGACGATTGGTGTGGCGCCCGGGGGGTCTGACGGGTAGCGTGCGGGACGCATTGTCCACGCCTCCTGAGGAATCCCGATGAGCTCACCCATTCTGGTCGGCTACGAGCGCAGCGAGTCGGCCGACCGCGCCCTCGCCCGCGCAATCGCTCTCGCCCATGAGCGCCGCGCGTCGCTGCTGGTGCTCGCCGTGCACGAGGCGGCGGTTGATCCAACAGGACCGAGGGCCTTTGGCACCATGGGCGACGGCAGCCCCATGGTGGGCCCATTCCCCGAGCTCCCCGACATGCACGAGGTGCTGGGTGAGGCGCGCGAGAAGGTAAATGCCGCTGGCCTGAAGAAGGCCACATACGCCTGGGCCATCGGTGAGCCCGGCAGCCTGATCGTGGAGACCGGCAAGGACCACCACTGCCAGTTGATCGTGGTCGGACAGGGGCACCACTCATTCCTGGGCCGGGCATTCGGCGCCGACACGGCCGCCGAGGTTGAGAAGCACGCGGGCATCCCCGTTGAGGTCGTCGACTAGCCCCACCCGCCGGAGTAGCTCAGATGGCCAGAGCACCTGTCTTGTAAACAGGGGGTCCCGGGTTCGAATCCCGGCTTCGGCTTCGGGTACTGCCCCGCACGTGGCGGTCTAACGGACGGCGTAGTGCACAACGCGCCCGATGGGCTGGGTGCCCAGATCGGTGGCGTTGAACGGGTTCCAGCGCGTGGTGTAGACGGTCGATGCCGTGAGGGACGTCCCCCAGAGGATGTCCGTGCGGCTCACGACCGTCGCGACCGTCCGTTGGTCGCCACCCCCCAGCGCGGCCACCACGACCTTTGAGCGTGCCGCGACCTCGCCGTTCTGGCTGATCCACGCGATGCGGTTTCCGTAGACCGAAGGAGTGATGAGAATCGTCCCCGGCGTGGACGTGGCAATTGACCGCTGGCTTCCGCGTGCGAGGTTTCTCACCCAGATTGACGATCCGTTGCCGGCATTTCGTGCCCATGCCAGCGTGGTCGTGCTGAGCGATGGACCACTGATGTCGTATGTGGCGGGCACCGTGGTGACGCGGGTTCTGGTGCCGGTGTTGAGATCGATCAGGTACAGCGCCTGACCACTGCCCTCGGAGACGACGTACGCCAGCCACGAGCCGGAGAGGGAGGGGCGGATCGCGCCTTCGATGATCGGGTATATCGGCAGGGGGTAGGTGGGGAGTGCATCCGGCGCTTCGGGCGGAGTGGCCGTCCATGTCGTCCAGTCGACGACCGCCACTCCGCCAACCGGCCCGCACGGCGGCGTATCTGCCACGCACACCACGGCAACGCGGTTTCCCGACACCGACGGCGAGGCTGCGCCCGCAATGGTGGCGGTGATTCCTGTGCCAGTCACGACGACCGCCTGCGTGCCGTCACCGCCCCCCTGGGTGACGGCGAGCGTGGCCCCGTCGGCAGAGGGGAGGTACGTGCCGATGGGGCCCACGCCATCTGCACCGAGCGCCGGCGAGGCGCCGAATGCGAGGACGCCGACGGCCAGGAGAACCAGGCCGTTGACCCGCCGAACAACCGGCATGGCGACGCCGATGCCAATTGCGCCGGCTGCGTACGTCTCTGCCAGACGTGGCGGGATGATGACCATCAGCACGCGCCCGAGGCCGAAGAGCGCGAAGCACGCTGCCCCCGTCGTGGGATTGCCGAGGGCGATGCACGCGCCGGCCACGACCCAGAAGGTTGACACCACCTGAAAGGTAAGAACGCCAAGGCCCAGAATGATCCCGTAGGCCGGTGCCCAGACGACGAGCGGCAATTCGCGGCGCCACGACTCGGGCACCTGCCCGCGTCGCTGGGGGAGCGGGATGCGCATGATGCCGAGGTCGCGCATGGCCCCGACCAGGGCCAGCACGGCCAGAAGCGAGAGCGTCAGTGACGATGGAAGCCCGGCTCCGACGAGCCCGAGTACCCAGCCGAGGGCGGCTGAGGCGACGATTGCGCCGACGGCGAACAGCGCCACCCCGAGGTTGCGGCGACCCCGACCACCGCACAGGTGCGGCGTGAAGGTCTCGATCATCGCGAAGCCGCATGGCGACCATGCACCCGACACACCCGCAACAAGCGCGGCAAGCGCGATGCCGGCGATCAGCATGACGTTCAGCATGGGACCCCTGTCTCGGTGTAGATGAAGCAGAACACGGTGCGGCCGGGCTTGCAGTAGCCCGTAAGGCCGGCGTCGCCGTTGATGCGCGTTGACTTGGTGCTGCAGCAGTCGGAAATGCGCCGCACCTGGCCGTCGCAGCACCGGTACCACGAGCCCTGCATTGCCGCGTTCAGGCCGTACTTGGAGACAGCCCACCCCTCGCACAGCCGAGTGCGCGGTGCGCGTGGGAGCGGCAGCCCATCGGGCGTGCGAAGGACAGTGCCCGTGCTGTCAACCACCTGCCCGGTGGCATTGACGCGGCGTCCGAGGTTGTCGATGGGGGCACCCGTTTTCACATCCACTGGGTACCCATGGGCATCGGTGCGCGGTGCCGTTCCGGGCCCCGGGCAGGCGCCGGTCGTCCAGTAATGGCCGCAGAATCCGTACCAGGTACCCACCGGATTGGTTCCCGGCAGCGGGGCGGCCTCGGCGGCCGAGACCGGGGCGTCCGCCACAAGGGGGAGTCCGACGAGGGCGAGGGCGAAGCCGCCCACCCGGGCGATGAAGGAACGCCGCGTGGTTGACGATGCCATCGTGTGGGAAAGGCCCTCCCCGATGTCGGACAGGGGGTCACGGGACATACTGCGCGCGCTCCAATCCGACGCCGATGAGCTCTTCAACCTGCTCGAGGGTGTTCACGAGGCCCTTGGCGACGACTACGCCGTCGACGGTATGGACGATGTACGGAGTGCCGGGCACGCCGAAGCGGTTGAACACGTCGGGTTCGGTGTCCTCGTTCACGCCCCTGATGGCCTGTCCATCGCGCCCGAGCGCGCGGAGGCCGGGCTCCAGTTCCCGGCACAGCCGGCAGCGGTCCGACCCGAAGGCGATGACCTCTGAGCCGATGCCCAGGACCCCGTCGATCGCGGGCGCGCGCTCTCCGAAGGGTGGCCCTTCCTCCGCGATCTCAAGCGCACTGCGTGGGCCGAGCCGGCGCTCAAGCACGCCCACCTGGCGGTACAGGGCAAGCACGAGCAGCAGCAGACCGCCCACGCAGATCGCAAGGGCCCCGAGCGCCATAGACACCGCGACGTCACGGGACACGGCGGGGTCCACCTCAAGCGCCACCAGAACGCCCGCTCCCGCGATAGCCATCGCCCGCAGGCACAGCAACCAGGCGGGCCGCTCGGCGTCGCCCCCGAAACAGTTGCAGCGCATCCGGTTTGCGCCCCGCGCCCAGCGGGCCGCCAGTACGACGGTGAAGATGCCGCCGAGAACCGCGGCACAGACCCCCCCGATCGCTGCGGTGGCAGGCACCAGCACGAGTGTGGCGATTGCGATTTCGATGAGTGCCAGCGCCGGTGACGACGCCCGTGCAAGCCATCGTGGCGTGCGCGGCGCGTCAAGCACTGGGGCGGCACCGGGCTGGATCTTCGTGGTTGCCGCCCACGCCAGCACCACCGCGATCATCACGCGAAGCGCGACGTCAATCACGGTGAGGCCGTCCTTGGAGTCGGCAGTGTGCGTTCAGCATGATCGGGCGCAGCAGATTGGAGGAGGCGTTCGTCTACTGATGGGGCATGCGGTGTGCAGGCAGCCCACGTCGGTTCCGCACGCGTTTCCGGGAGAAATCCTACACGGGCTGGGGCAGCCGGAATCGACGATTGCGGTCACGCCCCGGGCGGCAAATCGGAGAGCGACGCGAAGGTCGCGACGCACGCAGGCATCCCCGCTGAGGTTGTCGACGAGCCCTGCCCGCCGAAGAAACCGGGTGGGAGGTGGAATGGATTCAGTTCCTGACCGAGTCGTTGCGTAATAGGGGCATGGGTGCGAAACTTTCGCCATGACCCATTTCACGCGGCGCCAGTTGTTGGGGCGGGCTGCCATCGCTGCCGGCGCCACGGCGGCAATGGGCACTACCGGTGCCGCCTTGGGAGCCGCACCCGGCGGAAGCGGGCCGGACCTTCCCGACCCGTGGCAGATGTTCAGGTGCGCATCGTGGAACGACTCAACGCTCTTCACCTTCGGCAGCGCCGCGTCGGGGGCCGCCGAACTCGGTGAGGTGATGCAGTTGGTGCGCGTGGTGCGTGAGCGCACCGGCGACCCGGTGAACCCCACCCGGGACGACTTCACCGTTCTCGTGCACGAGTGGCAGCGCCTTGCGGCGCGCCTGGAGCGGCGTGCGGCTGAGGCCCAGGCTGCCGGCAATCTGGTGAGTGCCCGGCAGCAGTGGCTACGCGCCTCCACCTATCAGGCGCAGGCGCTCTTCTTCGTGCTGGGCACGTCAAGGCCGAGCCGCGAAGCAGCCATCTTCCGGTCATGCGAACAGGACTGGCTGAATGGCATCGCGCTGTGGGACGTCCCGGTTGTGCAGGTGGGTATTCCCTATCAAGGCGTCACCATGCCGGCCTATCTGTTCCGACCTGCGGATGACGGGCGCGCCCGTCCGACGGTCATCATCTGCAACGGGAGCGACGGGCAGAATGTCGACCTGCTGGCCGAGGGCATCACGGCAGCGCTCGACCGCGGATACAACGCGATCACGTTCGAGGCACCTGGTCAGATGTCGTTGCTGTTCGTGCAGCAGCAGCCAATGCAAGCCGACTGGACCGGCATCATCGATGCAGTTGTCGCGTGGCTGAGCCCTCGGTCCGATGTGGACGCCTCGAGGATCGCCGCGGTCGGCATCAGCCTGCTGGGGATGGTGTTGTCGAGCGCCGCCGCCGGATCCACCGGGCTCTCCGCAGGCGTGCTGGAGCCGGGCGCATATTCGCTTCCGCAGGTGTGGGGCGACCAACAGTCCCTCACGGCCATCCGCGAGACAGCCGATGCCCCGGCGTCGGTGCAGCGAAAGGTGGCGGCCGAGGTGAATGCGGGAATGGCCAACGCCTGGAAGAGCATGACCGCTCTGGACCGGTTCACGCTGTCCAAGCGGAGTGAGCTCTACACGCCCAATGCCCTCCAATGCGGTCGCAGGGGAGTACCTCCCAGCGACTACTACGGGCTTGGCAAGGCCATTCTCGCGTTTCAGTATCAGGATGATCTTCCCCGAATCCGTATTCCGATGTACATCTGCGACAACCAGCTCGATGAGTTCTTCGGGCCGCAGGCGCGCAGGATCCCGGGCATGCTCACTGGATTGAACGCCGACCAGAAGTTCCTGCGCTCGCTCACGGTGCAGACAGGGACGCAGTTCCACGACCAGCCCCTGGGGCCGCAGGCTTCCCAGGAGTTCATCTTCGACTGGCTCGACGCCGTTCTCGGAACCTAGTTGTCGTCGAACTCCGAGAGGGGTGGGAAGACGACGGTCATCACCGCGCCACCCCCGTCGGCATTGCCAGCGGAGACCGCTGCGCCGTGGATGTCGGCGACTTGGCGCACGATCGAGAGCCCGAGGCCTGAGCCAGGCATTCCGCGGGCGGCGGGCGACCGGTAGAAGCGGTCGAATACATGGGGCAGATCGTCGGTGGCAAAGCCGGGCCCGTGATCGCGCACGGTCAGCGTGCGGTCGTGGAGGCGCACCTCGATGGGGCGGTCCGCCGGGGTCCATTTCACTGCATTGTCCAGCAGATTGGCCACCAGCCGCGCTAACCGCTCGGGGACGCCGTCGACCACCGTCTCGGACAGATCCTGCAGCACGGTGATACCCGGGGTGAGGCGCCGGGTTCGCTCAATCGACGCCTCGACAAGATCATCGAGGCGCACGTCCTGCACCTCGTCGACCATGTTGGCGTTCTCGCCCACGTGGACGATGTCCGTGACGAGTGCGCCTAACTCGTCGGTCTGCTGCACCACGTCGCGGAGCAACGCATCGTGCTCGTCCGGTGGCAGCGATCCGGACTGCTGCAATACCTCGATGTTGGCCCGCAGTGATGCGAGTGGGGTGCGCAGCTCATGCGAGGCATCCATCACGAGGCGCTGTTGTGCATCGGCTGACGCCTCGAGCTGGTCGAGCGTGGCGTTGAACACACGTGTCAGGCGCCCGATTTCATCATCGCCCCCCTCGGGGAGGCGACGCGAAAGGTCACCGTCATCGGCCAGATCCTCGGTCTCATCGGTGAATACGGCCACCGGTCTGAGCGCGCGGCCCGAGATAAACCAGCCGAGTCCAGCCCCGAGTGCGATGCCCGCTCCCGCGACGACGAGAAGGATGATGCCGAGGCCTGAGAGCACGGAGCGCACTTCGTCGATAGGGCGCACGACCTCGTAGGCCGCCCCGGTGCCGTCGGCCAGCACCGGCCCGAGCCGGGCCGTGAGGCCCCGGACGGGTACGCCGTTGATCATCGCGTCCCAGAAGTAGTCAGGCTCGGTGCCTGCGGCGACGGCCTTGTCGCGGGCGGTTACTGGGATGTCACCAGGCCCCGCTGATGTGCCGTCGAGGGCCCCGGACGCGGTGATCACCTGAGACGCGAATTGGGGTCCACCGAAGCGGTCGCCCCGCCGAAAGGGGCCGCGCGGCATGCGCTGCGCCCGCCCGTCATGGAGGACCTGCTCCACCTGTTGCTGCAGGCTTTGGTCGACATCACCGAGGAGGCGCGCGCGTGTGACCAAGAATGCCGACAGCGATGCGGCGATGACCGTCACTGCGACGGCGACCGCAGCCCCGACGGCGAGGCGGGTGCGAAGAGTCATGGCTCGCGCAGGACGTAGCCGACGCCGCGGATTGTGTGGATGAGGCGCGACCCGTTGCCGTCCTCGGTCTTTCGCCGGAGGTATCCGATGTACACGCCCAGCGAGTTGGATGCCGGGCCGAAGTCGTATCCCCACACCCGCTCATGGATGACCGATCGCGTGAGCACGACGCGCGGGTTGCGCATGAGAAGCTCGAGAAGCAGAAACTCGGTTCGGGTGAGATCGATGGGTCGTCCGGCCCGCTCGGCCATGTGTCCCGCGAGGTCGAGTGTGAGGTCGTCGAACCTGAGGACGGCGGCATCGTCGGATCCGCCGTTGCCCGTGCGCCGCAGGAGCGCACGCAGCCGTGCCAGAAGCTCCTGAAGGGCGAAGGGCTTGACCATATAGTCGTCGGCCCCGGCATCGAGACCGGCCACCCTGTCGCCCACCGCATCGCGTGCAGTGAGCATGAGCACCGGCGTGTGATCGCCAGCAGCCCGCAGGCGCCTGCACACCTCAATGCCATCCACCCCGGGCATCAGGATGTCGAGCACGATGGCGTCGGGTGCCCGCTCGGCCAGCGATGCGAGGGCCTCCTCGCCGTCGGCTGCCATCTCCACCTCGTAGCCGGCGAGGGTCAGGGCCCGCCGTACGGCGGTACGCACTGCCTCCTCATCGTCCACCACCAGAACTCTCATGGGGACGAGTCTGCCGTACCGGACACCTGAGGGGCCGCCGACGTCGCGAGGCCAGCGATGCGCGTTGTTCCGGTCTTCACGTCTGTCCTCCGGAGCTCACGGGGGTTTGCGGACCATGGGCGTGATCCGCGCATCCCCATGATGCATTCGCAATGTCAGGGCACGGCAAGAGAACCCGAAGAACCACTGAAGAATGCGGCTCAGTCGTCGAGCAGTGCCCGGAGCCCTTCAAGGGCCTCGCGCTGGCGATCGGCCAGACGGTCCTCCATGTCGATGGAGGAGTCCTCATGCACGGCCATGGTGCGCCAGGTGATGCGCGACCCGCTGCCCTGGGCATCCACCCGGAATGAGGCCTCATGCGCAGCCAGTGGGAGCCCGGCCGTGACGGTGTACGAGTACGACATATCGTGGTCGTCGCGGGAGAGCAGGTCCTCCACCACCACCGCGCCATCAGCGCGCTCGAGCGTGCGGGTATTGCCCTCAAGGGTGCACGAGGTGTACAGCGGGTACCACCGGGTGACGCCACATGGGTCGCCCACCACGGCCCAGGCCTCCGCGGGTGATGCCTTCACGTCCAGTACGACCTCAAACTCGGAACCCATGGGAATCTCCCTCGCTCATTGCGGCTGCCAGCGGTCTGGCGGCGGCCGGATAAGCCACGGGCCAGGCCGTGGCGACGGGTGGTGACGCAGGCTGCGCTCTGCCCACATGCGATCGGCGTCACACGGGGGTGCCTGCTGCGGTTGATGCGTCGGTGAGAGGATCGCTTGGCAGGCGCCGGGTCAGCAACAGGCCGAATAGCCCAACGATGGCAACGATGGCGAGCGCTGCCCGCAGCGATTGCAACTTGGCGTCGGAGTACGCGGTGACCACGGCATCCACCTGGTCAGGGGGCAGGCCGGCATCGGTGGCCGCCTTCTGCACATCCGACGCCGGCACCACCGCGATGCCGCTCGCGGTGGCCTCTGCCGCCTGCTGGGTGAGTTGCTGGTTGACGGCTGGCTGGTTGGACAGCTGGGTCTGGAAGGTGGCGGCGAGACCAATAAAGAGCACCGTGCCCGCCAGCGCGGTACCCAGCGACATGCCCAGATTCTGCATCGTGCCCTGCAGGCCACCCACCTCGCTGCTGCGCGTGATGTCGGCGGCCGACAGGTTGACGTTTCCCAACTGCGAGAAGGCGAGTCCGAGTCCCGCACCCAGAATGGTCATGGCGATTGCAAAGCGGGGTCCGGTGAGTTCTGGGCCGATGCTGGTCATGAGCAGCGTGACGCCGATGACACCGAGGGCGAGGCCCACCTGCACAAGGGTACGGGGCGAGATGCGCGCGGACAGACGTGAGCCCACGAGCGCGAGGACGAACAACGCAAGCGACATGGGGAGGATGCGCAGGCCGGAACCCAGTGCATCAAGCCCCAGCACGGTCTGAAGGTAGAGCGGCAGGATGAAGAAGGAGCCCGCGACGATGAAGTACATGACCATGGTGGATCCGAGCCCCGCGCGCAGCACCGGGATCTTGAGGAGGTCTGTGCCGAGGAGCGGGGTACGTCCTTTGGCAGTGACGTGGGCCTCCCATCGCATGAATGCCCAGCCGACGAAGAGGCCCACCATCACGATGGGGATGACGGGCGAGAAGCCGGCGATCGTGAACGGCGGGTCGATGGGCTGGACCAGTCCCCACGAGCTGGCGCCCACCAGGGCGAGCACCACCAGACCCATTGCCAGCGCTGAGAGCGCAACTCCAACCAGGTCGAATCGGCTCTTCGCCGGGCGGCGGGCGCCGTCGCCGATCTGTCGCACCAAGGGGAGGATCGCCACGAGAATGATGATGGTCTCGGCGGCAAACACCCAGCGCCACGAGAAGTACGTGGTGACCCAGCCGCCGATGAGTGGACCGGCTGCCGCGGCGGCTCCGGCGATACCGCCCAGGATGCCGTAGGCGATGGCGCGATCACGGCCTTGATAGTTGGCGGCGGCCAGTGCGGCGATGGCCGGGATGACCAGCACGGCGCCTAGGCCCTCCACCACCGACCATCCGATGAACAGCATCGTGAAGCCCTGCGCGATGGAGGTGATAAATGAACCCACGGCGTAGATGCAGAGGCCGATGACAAAGGTTCGCCTGCGGCCCAACCGGTCGCCGATCGCAGCGCCGGTGAGCATGAACGCCGCCATCGTCAGCGCGAACGTGGCGATGGCCAACTGCATGGCCTGCACCGTTGTGTCGAGATCGCGCACCACCGTGGTGATGGACACGTTCATGACGGTGCCGTCGAGCACCATGATGAACTGGGCCAACCCCAGAATGATGATTGCCGACCACTTGCGCACGGTCTGACCCTAGCCGGGTCTCGGGCTGAGTGTCGCTATCGCGCGGTGACGGTGCGACCGCGCAGGCGGCGGTCGCGCGCACGGGACAGCGCGGGGCGTGCGGAGAGGGCCGTGATGGCCAGCATCAGCGCCACGATGGCGTAGGCACCACGCGGACCCACCCACTCTGCGGCGAAGCCACCGAGCGCTGCTCCCACGGCCAGACCGGCCATTACCAGCGTGCGGCCGGCGACCCCGGCCAGGGCCTGCATTGACTGCGGCACGCGTCGTGCGCGGGCGCCCATGAGCGTCGCTGAGCACAGCGCATTGGCCAGCATGAGCGGCGCATAGACCAGCGCGGTACCGAGCACCCCGGGCACAATCGCCATGGCGAAAGCAGGGATGACGTAGATGGCGCAGGCGAGCACCACGATGGTCTCATCGGCGTGGCGTCGGTCGAGCCGCGTGATGATGGGCGTCGCCAGCATCATGCAGGCAACACCGGCCCCGAGGACAGCGGCCAGTGCGGCCCCCGACACGTGGAGATCATTTCGCAGGTGCGGTACCGCCAGACTGATGGCGGCCCCCGACGCCACGCTCCATGCAATCGCCGTGATCGTGATCGCCCGAAGGTTGCGGGACAGGAAGAGGAATACGAGACCACGGCGGATGGGCAGTCGCGGCGCACCTGTGCGCACGCGCTCGTCGAGCCGGGCCGATGCCGACATGGCGGCGATGCCGGCGATCGCGAGCGCACCGGCAACCATCCACATGGCGTCGCCGGCACCCAGCACCAGCGCGAGTCCGGCGATGGCAGGGCCACCGAAGTACCCGAGGTTAAATGCCTGGGCGAGCGCGGCCTGTGAGGGCATGATCTCGTCGCGCGGCGTCACGGCGGCCAGCGCACCGAACAAGGCGGCGTCGACGAACACCCGCACGGATCCGATGAGGAAGGCGCCGGCGTACAGCACCCACATCCCCGGCTGTCCCACCGACAGCGTGATGGCCAGGGCCGCCGCGATAAGGAGTCCGGCCGTAAGCGCGGCAGCGAGCAGCGGCCGGCCGGGCAGGCGGTCGCCTGCGATGCCGGCGGGCACCGCCAAGAGCAGAAACGGGACGAAGGTGATGGCGAACCCGATGGCGGCCTGCGCGAGCGATCCACCACTCTCGAGGATGAGCCACGGAATGATGATCGTCATCATTCCCTGCGCGAGCGCGTGAGCGGCCTGCGTGACCAGGAGCGCGCGCCCGTCACGGGTGCGCAGAAGTGGGTTTCGCTGGTCGTTTCTCATGCCTGAACCACGGTAGGTCCGCTTCAGGGGCGCGTCAATAAGTTCCGAGTCGCACGAAGTCGGGGTATATCCGCACGCCCGCAGTCACGCCGGACCTACCGACGTTCCGCTTAAACACACGCCTGATCGACTTTGTGACGACGGTCACGACCTGCCCGAAAACGTGTTACGCCAATCGTGAAGAAGCTGTGAGGATCAGCCCGTTTCGGGGTCTGAGGGGGGCTTGCGGACACTGGAGACGGCGGTTGAGGCCGCCGCACCCAACGCGGCTGTGGCGCTCGGGCTGGGGGGGCGCCGGTCGCTGGTGACTACCACCCGGCACGGTGCGTGCCGCAACACGTAGTCCACCGTGCGTCCGAAGAGCCGATCGCCCACGCGACGCCGTGATGCCACGCCCATCATGATCACCTCGGCCTTCGTCGCCCTGGCCTCGTCAACGATCGCGCGACCGGCCTGGCGCCCGCGGATGACGCGTGTCACCACCGTGGCCCCGTACTCCTCGGCGATGGCCCGGGCGTGGGTGAGAAGTTCGTCTGCCGCACGCTCCTCACGGGGCATGCGCGCCTCGAGGGGCAGCTCCACCGGAACCTCCACCACGTTGATCACCGCGATTTGCACATCGGCATCGGCAGCGAGTTTGCCGGCGGTCACCATCATCTCCTCCGACGCCTCGGTGGCGACGATGGGCACCAGGATGTTGGTGTACGCGATATCCACCTCGGCCACCGGTGCAGTGCGTTCAAGGGTGACCGTTTCGGTCCACGGCACCTTGATGTGCTTGCGGTAGGCCACGTACATCACAAGCCCCACGGCCATCCAGATGATCCCGATCCAGCGCGCGTCGGGCCGCAGCACGAGCACGGCTACCAGCGCGCCGCCAGTACCCATCAGGCCGAAGATCGCGAACAGGGGAATGCTGCGGCCGCGCCAGGCGATGTTGGGCGCACCGCGAAATGGGCGCTTGAGTTCAGGCGATTTCCATCGCATCCAGATGACCGAGATATGGGCGATGCTGAATGAGAGCATCGCGCCGAATGCGTAGACGTTGGCCAGGAAGTCGGCCTTGCCCGGGATCATCACGATGGCGGCGATGACGCAGAAGATTCCGATGGCCACGTAGGGCGTGTTGAAGCGTGGGTGCAGCTTTCTGATCACCGACGGCAGTTGGCGGTAGAAGCCCATCGAGTAGGTGAGTCGCGACACGCCGATAACGCCGGCATTCGTGGCGATGATGAGGATCGTGGCGGCAAGGATGCCCACGAATCCGCGCAGCAGATCGAGCGGGACCCCCGACAACCCGAACTGATCCACGATCCCCAGGATCGGGTCGCCGGCGTAGGTCGTGCCGAGTTTCGTCTCGTAGCTGCCGTTGGGCAGTTTCACCACCGGCAGCGCCGACAGCGCCACCGCAGGGATGAGTGCGTACATCACCAGCACGGTGAGCACGGTGGCGCGGATGGAGGCGGGAATGGTGCGCTCGGGCACCTGCGCCTCCTCGGCCATATTCGAGATGGTCTCGATACCGGTGTAGGCGATCATCGCCAGCGTGACGCCGATGATGAGGTTGCTCCAGGTGGGTGCCACGCCCCACACGATGTTGTCCCACAGGGTGGTGGGGGAGAAGAGGATGAACAGGCCCACGATCACCAGGAGCAGCTGCGTGGCCAGATCGAGCAGCGCCAGGCCCACGTTCAGCTTGGCGGCCTCCTTGATGCCCACGGTGTTGACGAGGGCGAGCAGTAGCACCACCCCGATGCCCACGATGATGTCCCAGGGGTTCTCTTTGAGCGGTGCCCAGAACACGCCCAGGTAGTGGGGCACGAAGAACGCCGAGATGGCGATCGTGATGATGTAGTTGAGCATCTGGGCCCACGCGGCCCCAAACGCCGTGCCCTCATTGAACGCGTGGCGGGCGAACGATGATGACCCGCCGGCTTCGGGAAAGAGTGCGGTGCCCTCGGTGTAACTGACCGCCGTGGCCGCGAAGATGAGGCCCGCGATGAGGAACACCACGGGGGTGAGACCGAGGGCGTACGCGGCCACCAGGCCCAGCGCGTAGTAGATCGACGACCCGACGTTGCCGTAGGCCGTCGCCCACAGCCCCGGAACACCCACCACGCGCTCAAGGCGCTCCTGCCTGCGTCGGCGGATCGCCATGCGCTACGCCCTGCGGAAGTGGCGGGCGCGACGGTGCGCGCTCTTGGAGATCAACCTCATCGAGGCGGGATCGTACCGCCACGCCGGGCCCGCCGCGGCTAGGATCGCGGCGAGCCTGTCCCACCAGGGGACGGATTGACCGGGAGCACCGTGACAGTGAGTCTCATCGAGGGTGTTGACGTCGTCTTCTATGGCATCTGCAACATGAAGCGATCGGTGGCCTTTTACGAGGGCGTTCTCGGTCTCGAACTGAGCCAGCGCGCAGGCAACGACTGGGCGCAGTTCACTGTGGGATCAACTGAGATCGGCCTGTATGGCGAGCTCGCCACGCCGCCTCACCAGGGCGGCGCCACCGTCTCATTCCGGGTGTCCGACATCAAGGCGTTCGACCAGATGCTGGCCGACGCGGAGGTGCAGAAGGATGTCGTCGAGGACATGGGCGGCGCCCTGTCGCTCGAGTTCTACGACCCCGACGGCAACAAGCTTGTTGCGATACAGGTGCTCGAGGGCTGAGTCAGGCGCCGTCGCGCGCACTGCGCGCGACGGCGATGGCCTCGGCGAACCCGCCGGGGTCGGCCACGGCGACCACCACCCGCGAGGTGTCCCACGCGACCGGGGCGTGCACGGTAATGCGCTGATCGAGTTCGATCAGTGTGGCCGTGCCGGGGGTGGCCACGAACGCGACGAGTCCTTTGCCGATACGCACGCCGTATCCGCCCCACCAGGGCCAGCGATAGCCATCGATTCGGGCGATGCGGTCGAGGGGAATCTCCGCGTGCCCCAGCCAGCCCATGCGGATGGACACCATGTCGTCACCGACCTCGGCTTCCATCCGGTCCGGGCGGTTCATCAGCAGGATGTCCGACCAGCGCGCCGTGCGCATCGGGAAGCGTGCCGCCATCAGCGCAAGGTGAAGGTTGCCGCCGCAGTGCCCAGCCCGCGTGCCGACGACATGAGCACGCGCACCTGATAGCTGCCCGCCCGCATGGTCTTGGGCAGGGGCAGTCGCACCACGTGGGTGCCGGCGGCCCGACGGCCTTGGCGCGCCGTCAGCACGTGGAACGACGACAGGTGCACGGATCCGGTGACCCGCTTGCGAATCTCAACCCGGCACATGGCGCTGGTGCCGGTACGAAACCGCACACGCGCTGTGCGCCCCACGACGGTCACACGGATCCTCTGAGGACGTGCCGGACTCGATCCCGGCGTACGGCCGGATGCGTCGCGGGAAGTTGCGACCGTGGTGCTGGTGGAGAGGCCGGTCACGTCGCGTGCCACCACGGGAATCGTGCGGCTGCCCACCCCGGGAGTGATGCGCACCGCGAACGAGCCGTCATCGGCCACCGTGGCGTACCGGCCCCCGACGGTGACGTCCATCACGCCCGATGCATCGGTGGCACGCCCGGCGATGATCACCTTCGCGCCCGCCGGGGCCACCGTGGCGCTCAGGGCGGGTGCAGTCGTGTCGCCGCCACCGAGATCACCGATGAAGGCGTCGATCTGCCGGTTGGTGTCGCCCGCCACGGGGGTGATGCCAACCGGCGGGTCCAGAAAGGCGAACCCCGCAAGGCGGCCGCTTCCCGAGAGGGCCGGCCGTGAGGCATCGCCGCCGAGCGTGGTGCCGGTCGCCGTCTGCGACACCCGGGTCAGCGAGCCCGGGACAGTGGCGCGCACCTGTACTGCCGTGGGAACTCCGGCATCGGTAAAGGCCACGCGATCGCCGTCGAAGGCGATCACGGCGCCCCCGGTGGCCCCGGTGACGGGGTCAGATGCCCGGGTGGTGGTCTGTGCCGGGATGTCGCGTACGTCAATCGCCCGGGCCCCCGTGGCCACGCCGCAGTCGGTCATGGAGGCCCCCGACGTAAATGCGACCCGCGTACCCGTGCCCGACAGCGATGGCAGACAGGCTGTGGCATCCGGCTGTCCGCTGGGCGGCGTGCTGGCGAGAGTGATCGTGCGCGGGGCAATGCGTGCGACGTAGATATCGGGCAGGGAATCGGCGTCTGCCGGTGCCAGCACCGAGGCGGCCCCGCCACCCTCAAACGCCACAGCACGACCATCTGCGCTTATCGACGCGTGCCCGGTGGCAGCGGGTGACTGCGCGCCCGCTGCCGTCTGGCTGATGAGGTTGATGGAACGGGCGCGAAGGTCGGCCACATAGACATCCGCAACCCCATTGGTGTCTGACGCCACGAGCGGGGCATCGCCCGAGGTAAATGCCACGCGCGACCCATCGGCCGAGATGGAGGGGTCTCCGGTTACTCCAGCAGCGGGTTGGGCCCCGGCGGAGTCGCGGGAGACGATCGTGATGGCCCCGGTGATGAGGTCCTTGCGGAATACGTCGCGTGCGCGCCCGTTCGAATCGCCTGCCACGAGCCCGGAGGCCGTTGAGGTGAATGCGACGTAGCGGCCGTCAAATGAGAGCGCGTACGGGGTGCTGGTGCGACCGGCCGCGTCGTCGACATCCGACTGCGTGGGCGACCCGGTGGAACTGGACGACACCAGGGTATTGCGACCCGTGGTGACGTCGTGCGAGAAGAGTTGCCGCACGAACCCGGTTGCGACCCCGCTGAACGCGCCCGTCGATGTGAAGAGCACCTGCGTGGCGTCGCCGGAGATGACTGGTCCGTCGGCAGCCTGGGTGAGTTGGGTACCGGCGTTTGTGAGGGTCACACGCGTGACGTCCCCGGCGGCGCCAAGGGCCACGGGCACGGCAAGAGTCGCCCCGATGGCGAGCGCGAACAGGGTGCGTACCGGCATGGACGGGGAGGGTAGTCGCGCCTCCGGCCGCCGATCGCTCTCACGTGCCGTCGCAACACGATCCGGCATGCAGGCACCGGTTGCGGCTTGAATGCCCCGGTGCCCCGCATCCGGACACTTCTCGTGGCGCTTGTCATCGGGGCGGCATCTGCCGCCTCGGCTCTTGGCCTGCCACTGGTGGCGATCGACCCAGGGCATGGGGGGGCGGACAGCGGCGCGGTGGGTTCACTGCCCCCCGGCACTGTCACAGGGCTCACCCCTCACGCCGATGCCGCCGGAACCCCGTTGATCTTCGAGAAGGACGTCAACCTCGACGTCGGTCAGCGGCTCAATGCATTTCTCCAGGCCAATGGCGTACCCACGCTGATGACCCGCAACACCGATAGCGCCGGGGGTGATGTGCCCTACGTCAGTGAGGGCGCGGATCTCAAGGCCCGCACCGATCTGGCAAATGCCCAGGCCGCACAGTTGTTCGTGTCAATTCACCAGAACAGTGCATCCTCAGCCCTCGGAACGGGAACTGAGACGTACGTGCTCACCGGTACTGGTCCGGCCCCCCGCGCCCTGGCGCTGGCCATCCAGCAGTCGGTGATCGCCCGCCTCCTGCTCACCGACCGTGGTGTGCGCGAGGCCAACTTCTACGTGCTTCGCAACAGCGCGATGCCCGCGGTGCTGGTTGAGGGGGCGTTCCTGTCAAACCCCACAGATGCTCTGGCCGTTGCAAGTCCGGATGTGCGCCAGGCCATGGCTGAGGGCATCGGCACGGGGATCCTCAACTACTCGGGGATGCTCGGGGCCGGCGTGGTGCAGCAGCCGGTGCCCACCAAAATCAGTCTTGCCCGGTCGGGTGGAGGCGTCTCGCGTCGTGCCGGCATCAATCCGTCACGCGGCGACCTGTGGGTGGCCACCGTCATCGATCAATCAGGCGTCCCCATGGCGGGGGTGCCGCTCACTGCGCGCCTGCCCAACGGCAAGGGCGTGTCGGTGAGCACGCGCGGTGATGGCAAGGCACTGCTCGCGGTTCCCCGCCGCCGGGGTCGTCTGGACGTGGCTGTGGCCCTTCCGGGTATCCGCGTCAATGCGCGCGGCGACGTACCCGCCCGCATCCGCTAGTCCCCTTCGGGCTCGCGCTCCCCGCAACCGCTGGCACCGAGGGCCGTCCAGGCCGCCGCGAGTGCCGAGACGGCGTCGGGCGACAGCCGGTCGATGAACCGGCGCCGGACGGCATCCAGATGCACAGGGCGGGCGGCAGCGAAGCGGTCCCGCCCGGCGGGCGTGATGACCGCGAAGGCCCCACGCCGGTCGGTGGGGCACTGGGCGCGCTCGACCAGCCCGAGGATTACGAGGCGGTCCACCAGGCGGGAGAGCCCGGACAATGACAAGAGCGCCCCATCGGCCAGTTCATTCATGCGCAGTGCGCCATCGTCCGACCGCGAGAGCAGCAGCAGGACCTCGTACTGGGTGAGGGAGATCCCGTGGGCCGCCTGTATCTCGTCGTCGAGTTCCCGCACCAGTGCGGCATGCGTGCGCAGAAGTCCGCCCCACGCGACCATCTCGGTCGCGTCGAGGTTGCCGGTGGGGGCTGTCGGACGTGATCGCGGTGTTGCCATGGGAGAAGGATAACCGGAGCGGCCCCCGGCCCCCCGGAACGTCGTCATCGCGGCTCCGGCATGACAGCGGGGCCGTCGGGGGGCGACCGTAATGTGGTCACCAATGGCATCACCTGAGCCGACGTCACCATCGTCTTCGATCCCTTCCGTGGCGCCGTCGCCCGGGTCGGAGCCCGCAGCCAGCGCAGGTGACAGGTTGCAGGTGTTTGTCGCCCGCCGCGGGGCCCCGGTCCCTGCGGCAGACGCCGTCGCCGTCGTGCTCGGCATCGAGGGGTGCCCGCTCGAGGTCGCCCAGCGGTTGGTGGCCACCATCGTTGATGGCGACTCCCGTCTGGAGTGGGATGCCCATGGCGCGGTGTGCCTGACGTCGGTAGTGGGTGGTGGTTCCGCCCCGGCCATTGCCGACGTGCCGCTCTGCATCGTGGACCTTGAGACCACCGGTGGCTCACCCGGCGCCTCGCGAATCACCGAGATCGGCGCCGTCCGGGTGGAGGGGCTGGTTGTTGTGGACCGGTTCTCCACGCTCGTCGATCCGGGGCGTCCCATCCCGGCACACATCACGGGAATCACCGGTATCGACGATTCGATGGTGCGGGGCGCACCGGGAATCGAGATCGCATTGCGGCAATTCATCGACTTCGCGGGGTCTGACGTGCTGGTGGCGCACAACGCACCATTCGATCTGCGCTTCCTCAACTACGAGCGCCGACGCCTGATGGGTGACTACTTCCACAACGCGTGGCTCGACACCCTGGTGCTGGCGCGCCGCCTGCTCGGCTCGCGAGTGGAACGGCACGACCTCGGGACCCTCGCCGACTGGGCGGGCGTCACTGTCACCACACGCCACAGGGCGCTGGCAGATGCCGAGGCCACCGCGGTCGTGCTTGCGCGACTGGTTGACCTGATGGCCGATGGCGGTGCAACGCCGCTCGATCACGCCGTGGCCCTTGGTCAGCCGGGTGGTGGGCGAATGGCGCATAAGGTGGCCCTGGCGGAGGACCTCCCGGCCGCCACCGGCGTGTACCTCATGCGCGACGCGCAGGGGCGCGTGGTGCACGTGGGGTACGCCCCCAACATCCGGCGCCGCGTGCGCGGGTATTTCGCGTCGGGCAAACGCCACGGCCGGTTGATTGAGCGGGCAGTGGAGGCCGCCGATCGTGTCGATCATGAGGAGACCGGATCCGAGTTCGAGGCGCAGCTGCGCGCGCACCGCCTGATCACCGAGCTCGCACCCACCTGCAATCGCCCGGCTGTCGGCACCAGGTCACGGCGCTTTCTCCGGCTGTCCGCTGCCGGTGACGACGTGCGCATCACCGCGGTCGCGCGAGCATCCCGGGCCGGCGAGCACTTCGGGCCCCTTGCCGCCGAGCGCACCGCGGTGCTGGCCAGTGACGCCCTGCAGGTGCTGCTGCCGCTGTCACGCGCCGATGGGGGGCCTCCGGCCGCATGCCGCCGCGTGCTGGGGGACGACCCGATCGCCTCGGCCGAGGAGACGGCCGTGCTCATCGACCTCGCCGCGCGCGCCGGGGTACTCGACGATGGCGCCTACACGGCTGAGATCGATGCGCTGGTCGGCGTGATCGCCGAAATCGCTGCCCTTGCCCGGGCCCGCGATGCCCGTTGCGTGCTGGTGGAGGATGGGGCGCACGACGGTGAGGTGGTGGCGTTCGTGGTGCGTGATGGCCTGGTCATCGCGCGGGTGGAAGTGCACGCAGGATCCGAGGCGGGCGCAGCCCACCGCATCCTCGCGGCCCTGGGTGCCCCACGCACGTTTGAGCCCCTCCCGCCGGAAGCACTTGAGGAGATCGCAATGGTGCGCCGTCGCGTGGCCTCGCGCTCAGGGCACCCAGCGCTCATCCCCGCGCCATCGCGGGCGGGTGCCCTGGTAGATGCCCTCCGCCGTGCCGCTCAATCGCTCCTTCTGGTCGAGACCGATGCCGAGCCCGGGATCGCCGCCGCCGCGTGATCTCACCGTGCGGGTGTCATACGCCGAACGGGCGTGGGACACTCGGCGGGTGACGATGACCCCCGATGCCCGTGCAGTACGGGCACTCATCCGCTGGTTTGGCCGCGAAGGGCACGATTTTCCATGGCGTAATACCCGTGATCGCTGGGCCATCCTTGTGTCTGAGGTCATGCTTCAGTCGACTCAGGTGTCGCGGGTCGTTCCGTACTACGAGGCCTGGATGACGCGCTGGCCGGGGGCTGCCGATCTGGCCGCTGCGCCTCTGGGGGAGGTGCTTGCGCAGTGGCAGGGGCTCGGCTACCCGCGCCGTGCGCGCAACCTGCATGCCGCCGCGGGCATCATCGGCGAGCACGGCTGGCCGGATTCCGACCACCTCACTGACCTGCCGGGCGTCGGCGCGTACACGGCCGCTGCAATCCGCTGCTTCGCCGACGGCGAGGCTGTGTTGCCCGAGGACGTGAACATCCGGCGGGTTGTGGCACGGCGGTTTCCCGGGGGCTGGCCCGGTACGCCCCGTGGGCGTGGGTGGGATGTGGGTCAGGCCCTGATGGACCTCGGGCGCGAGGTGTGCAGTGCACGGACTCCCCGGTGCGACGACGGCTGCCCGCTGCGCACGGCGTGTCCTGCAGCCGATGCCGGCGTGGTGCATGAGGTCACGCCACGCACGCGGCGCCAGTCCCGATACGAGGGTTCGTTGCGCCAGCGCCGGGGGACGTTGCTGCGCACGCTCACCGAGCGGGGGAGGGCCCCGGTGTCATCCGACCCGGAGGCGGCCGACAGTCTGGTGGGCGACGGACTGGCCGAGCGCCGGGGGCATTCTCTGGTGCCGGTGGGCCGGGTGACGCTTCGATGAGACGCAAGGATCCCATCATCGTGGTGGCCGCGGTCATCGAGCGCGGTGGCTGGATTCTCATCACGCAGCGCCCGAAGACGTCGGGCAACGCGGGGCGATGGGAGTTTCCGGGCGGCAAGCGTGAGCCGGGGGAGCGCGACATCGCGGCGCTGCGTCGCGAATTGCGCGAGGAGCTCAACATTGAGATCGGCGACCCGCGAATGATCTGGCGCGAGGATGCCGGCCCACTACGCCTTCGGTTCTACGCCTGCTCGTACCCGCCGCTCCAGCGACCTCGGGCCATCGTGAGCCCTCAGTTCCGATGGGTGCGCCGCGAGGATCTGCTCCGGTATGACTTCCCTCCGGCCGATGACCGGCTGGTGGCGGCGCTGGCCGGTGATGGCATCGGGCGACGTCGGCGCCGCCGACGCCGCAGGCGCCCGGTACGATCAGGCTCGTAACGACGGAGGTTTATATGGCGAAGGCCAAGCGGGCGCGCCGGAGCAGTTTCCGGACCATGGACGGCGGCGACGACGTGCTGTCGCGCCTTGACGCGATTGCGGCGTTGGAGGCCGTCGAGGAGCAGGCGCGCGGGGATGCGTCCCCGGACGGCGCCGATGCACCCGCCTCCGCGCCGGAGGGCACGGACGACTAGCCCGACGGGCGCGGGTTTCGGGCGAAGGGTTCTGCGGTCGCGATGAATCGCACCCTCCCGCCCAATTCGGCGGCGTTGTTGGCCACGCGCTCCAGATGGCGGGCCACCAGCACCGATGCGGTGATCCACTCGCGGTCGCCCTGCTGGGTCTCATCTGACGCCGCCGCACGGACGTCCTCGAGCATCAGTCGCACGGTGTCGGCCTCAATGCGCGCCTCGTCGCCCAGGTCGGCATCGACCCGGGCGATCGCCTGTACGCCCCGGGCAAGGCTGTCAACCGCGCGCGCCGACATTCGGCGGATGATGGCGTCGATGCCGGGCACCGACCCGCCGGCGGGAACCGATTCGGCCAGTCGGGAGATGGAGACGGCGAGATCCCCCACGCGTTCAAGGGCCACGGCGGTGATGAGCCCCACGTGCAGAAGGCGCAGATCGCCCGCGAGCGGCGCGTGCACGAGATGCACTTTGTAGATACGAAGATCCAGGTCCAGCAGGCGATCGTCGACTGCCTCGTCCTGCGCCATTACCCGCTTTGCGAGGTCGGAATCGAGCGTCTCCCAGGCATCCACGGCCTGCTCGACCTGCGACAGCACCACACTGGCCATCTCGACCAGTCCATAGCGCACCCCTGCCATCTGCGTGCCGAGATTCATCGATTCCATGGGGGGATCGTACGGATCTTTACCGGGGTCGCCCCGCGTACCCGCTGACCCGTTCACCCACGGTCCCCTGTCGTCCGGGAGTACCCTCAGTCGTCGTGACCGCGGCAGTCGCAATTCGTGATCCCCTTCGTCTGCTCGGGCGGCCGTGGGCGTTCATCCCCTTCATCGTCGTGCTGACCATGGCGGGCCTCTGGCTCGACTCGCTGGTGGGTATCGGCCTGCAGCTCGTGCTTTCGGCGGTGGCGTGGACGGTGCTGCTCGTCTCGTGCGCCCCCCTGTCGCCGCTCGATCGGGCGCGGGTCGCCGTGGTGGTGGTGGTCGCCACCGCAGCGGAGATCCTGTGCTCGCTCATCTGGGGCATCTACGACTACCGCCTGGGAAATCTCCCCATCTTCGTCCCGGCCGGGCACGGCCTCGTGTACTTGGTGGGGTACCGCTTCTCCCAGACGCGCCTGGCAAACGCACATCACGCCATCGTGCGCGCAGCGGCCATCGTGGGCGTGGCCACATGGGCGGGCCTCGGGCTCTCGGGCGTGCTCGGGCGCATTGACGTGGCTGGGGCCATTGCTTCGGCAATCCTCATCGGATTTCTTCTGCGCGGGCGCGCACCTGAGTTGTACGCAGGGGTGTTCTTCTTCGTGGCGTTCCTCGAGATCTGGGGTACCTGGGTGGGCACATGGCGGTGGCAGGAATACATCCCGGGACTCGGCCTGATGAATGGAAATCCGCCGAGCGGTGCGGCTGCGGGATATGTGCTGTTCGACATTGCGGCACTGGCGCTCGCCCCCGCGGTGCTCGCCGGGTGGCGTCGCCTCACGGGCCGCGCGGGTGACATGATGGATCCCCCCGTGGCACCCGGGGGTGGGCATTGACCGACGCGGGCCCCACCGGCTTTCGCCCCACCGCGCACCCGCTTTACTCGGGTGATGTCGACGTGCCACCGGCCCCCATCGCCGATGGGGCGGTGCTCGCCGGCCTGCTCGATCGGGCCCTGCGCATGGCCGACTCGGCCTCGGTGCCGCAGGCCGTGGTGGACCTGGCGGTGCACGCCTGGATGGAGGGACACATCGATGGCGAGGACCGCTGCGACGGCTGCGACGGCGGTTGTGGATTCGCCCGTGGCATCTCGCGCCCGGAGTTGATCGCCGAGGCCTGCTTTCCCGGGCACCGCCCCGGTGCCATTCCCGGGCTCAAGGCCCCCGGCCCTGTGCCGCCATTCCCCGATCCAGCAGATCCCGTGCTCGCGGCCATTGTGATCGGCGCGCTGGGCATGCTTCGCGAGGGGCGTCCCAGCGATCGGGTGCTGCCCATGGTGGCCGCCCGGGCATGGGCCGAAGGGCATCTGGAGGGCGAGGAGCGGTGCCCGGGATGTGACTGGCGGGGTGGTCTGCCACGCGGGGCCGATCGCGACGCGGTGGCGCGCGGCGACGATGAGGTGGCGGGGTAGGG
>JBAXJA010000003.1:0-38452 GCA_037138115.1 Thermoleophilia bacterium
CACAACCTGGGCCGCGACGGCAAGCCCCACTTCCGTACCTACCGCACCGTGATGGGAGGTCTGGCCCGCGTGGGCGGAGTCTGGATGGAGATGTACCACGGAACCGGGGAGGGCATCACATCGCCCTTCTCGGTTCGTGAATGGACTCGGGCGCCGTCGTCGATGACCGCCGAGTACCGCCGTGCAGGAGGAGACCCCACCCACCTGCACCTGCTGATGACCGGCAGCGCCGCGTACCCCGTCGGACGCCTGCCCAGCGGGTGTGTGACGCCCCAGCGGTGCGCGTGGCAGATGGCCGAATCCACACCCGCCGGTCGCGCGATGGTGGCCAATGGGGTGGGCGCCTATCGCCTGGGCGACGCCGCCCGCCCGTTCCTTTCGGAATGGCAGGCACGCCTGCCGTAGGCTCCGTCCCTGTGCGCAACGCATCGGGGATGATCCGTGCTTGACCGAATCGCGAGGACGTCGCAGGCGCATCCGATTCGCGTGATCATCATCGCGCTCGTTCTGGGTGCCGCCGCCCTCGGGATCGGCACGGCCCTCATCGGATCGCTGTCATCGGGTGGCTTCAACGATCCCGCGTCTCAGGCGGTACTGGCGCAGGACGCCGTGGTCGCCGCCACCGGGGCATCCGCCGTGCCGTCGGTCGTGGCCATTGTCGACCCCGGAGCGCCCATCGCGTCGCCCGCGGGACAGGCGGCAGTGGCGGATGTGGTCCACGCGATGAAGGCCGACCCGGATGTGGCACGCGTGGTGGGCCCGGTGCCGGGCAGGGCTGGCTTGGTGTCGCGGCACGGCGACCTGGCAACCGTGGTCGCGTACTTCGGCAACATCGACGACAGCCAGTCACAGGTGGCGGCGCTGCGCCTTCATGATGAGCTCTCGGGTATGGATGGCGTGCGGGTGGGCGGGGGATGGACCGCTGCCGCAGAGACCAGCACGATCGTGGGCGAGGATCTCCTCCGGGCCGAACTTATCGCCTTCCCTCTGCTCTTCCTGGTGTCGCTCTGGGTGTTTCGTGGACTGGTGGCCGCGCTGCTGCCGCCCGTGATGGGCGCGCTCGTCATCTTCGGGGGCTTCTTCTTCCTCGGGGTCAGCAACCAGGTCTTCGGCGTATCCGTGTATGCGCTCAACCTGGTAACCGGTCTGGGCCTGGGGCTCGCAATCGATTACAGCCTCCTCATCGTGTCGCGGTACCGCGAGGAGATCGCGCGCTCGGGCCCGGGCCTCGACGCGCTCACCGCCACGCTGCGAACCGCGGGCAAGAGCGTCATCTTCAGCGCCATCACGGTGGGTGCCGCGCTGGCGGGCCTCATGATCTTTCCGCAGAACTTCCTGTTCTCGATGGGGCTCGGGGGACTGATGGTGGCCCTGGTCGCCGCCGTCGTCGCCGTGGGGGTGCTGCCCGCAGTCCTGGCACTGCTGGGAAACCGCATCAACGCGCTTGCACCCCGGCGCTGGCGGGCACGCAGCGAGCGTGCAGATGTGGTGGAGGAGTCGGGCGGGTGGTACCGGCTGTCCAGGTTCGTCATGCGCCGACCGGTGGCCGTGGCGCTTGTGAGCGGCGCCTTCATGGTGCTGCTGGCGCTGCCGGCGCTCGGCATCCGGTTCACCACCACCGACTCCAAGGCACTGCCGGTGGCCTCGGCGGCCCGCCAGGTCGACGAGACGCTGGTCCGTGAATTCCCGGACGATCGATATTCACCGATCTTCGCGGCGATCACCGCGCCCGATACCTCGGCGGCCAGAACGAAGATCGCCGACTGGTCGAAGGGCGTGTCAACGCTTCCGGACGTGGAGACTGTGCACCCGGCCCGGTATCTGGGCCGCAATACGTGGCAGGTGGACGTCTACTCCAAGACGCCGGCCCTCGACCAGCGCAGCATGGATCTGGTCAATGCCATTGATGCCCGCGCCGGGCCGTATCCGGCGCTCATCGGTGGCTTCACGTCGCTGTTTGTGAGTCAGCGCGCGAGTTTGGCCTCGTACCTGCCCTGGGCGGTGCTGGTAATCGTGCTGGTCACGCTCGTCGCTCTGTTCGCGATGACCGGCTCGGTGATCCTGCCCATCAAGGCGGTGATCATGAACCTGCTCACGCTTGGGGCGACGCTGGGCGTGCTCGTGCTCATCTTTCAAGATGGGCGCCTCGAGGGGGTGCTGCGGTACACCGGGGTGGGCGCGGTGGACCTCACACAGCCAATCCTCATCGGGGCGCTCGCCTTTGGGCTGTCCACCGATTACGCGGTGTTTCTGCTGTCACGCATCAAGGAGCTGCGCGACAGCGGGGCGGGCGAACACGAGTCGGTGGCCATCGGCCTGCAGCGCACTGGGCGCGTGGTCACGGCCGCAGCGCTGCTGTTCTGCATCGCGATGGGTGCCTTCGCAACGTCGCGCATCATCATCATCAAGGAGCTTGGTCTGGGCACTGCGCTGGCCGTCGCGCTCGATGCCACGATCGTGCGTGCACTGCTCGTTCCGTCGCTCATGGCGCTGCTCGGGAAGTGGAATTGGTGGGCCCCGAAGCCCCTTCGCAAGCTTTATGAACGGATTGGGGTGAGAGAAGGCCCCTGAGTCGCTATCCTCCCCCGTCGGTCCGGACCCACCCAGGAAGGCTTCACCCGATGTCGCAGCACGTTCCTCTTTCTGTCAGCACACGCACCGAGTTCGGCAGCGCCAAGACGCGCCGTCTTCGCAAGGCAGGGCGCCTGCCCGGCGTGCTGTACCAGCCCGGCGGCGACTCGCTGCCCTTCCTCGCGGACGAGTACGAGGTCCGTCGCCTCATCGCCCGCGGTGGTGTGCGCTCAGCGGTCGTCGAGTTGACCATCGACTCCGACCCTCCGCGCACGGTGCTGTTCAAGCAGTGGGATCGTGATCCGGTGCGTGACGACATCACTCACCTCGACCTGCAGCAGGTTGACCTGACCGTCGAGGTCGAGGCCGACGTGCCCGTCATCCTCATCGGCTCGGCCGTGGGTGTTCGTGACGGCGGCATTCTCGACCAGACCACGCTCACCGTTCGCGTGCGCGCCCTGCCGGATGCCCTGCCGCGCTCCATCGAACTGGACATCGCAGAGGTTGAGCTGGGTGGCTCGGTGCACGTGTCCGATCTCGCGGCGCCTGCAGGCGTGACCATCATCACCGACGGTGAGGCCGGTATCGCCTCAATCATGATTACCCGCGCGAACCTGGCCGACACCGACGTCGAGACCATTGGCGAAGAGGGCGCTGACGGCGCCGTCGAGTCCGACTCGTCGGAGGACGCAGGAGCCGGGGAGGAGTAGCGGCCAGTGGCGGACGCGGCAGCCGATGCGCCGCCGGTCCGCCTGGTGGTCGGCCTGGGGAATCCGGGCGCGAAGTACGCGCGCACCCGCCACAATGCGGGTCAGCGCGTGGTGGAGGAACTGGCGCTGCACCTCGGCGCAGGCCGGTTCGCCACGCGCTACGCGGGGCACTACGCAGAGGCCCGTGGACCGTCCGGCCCTGTGGCCCTGCTCATCCCCGCCACGTACATGAACGACTCCGGTTCATCGGTGGGCCCGGCCACGGGCACGCTTCATGCCGCTGTCGGACAGGTGCTGGTGGTGCACGACGACATCGACGTGCCATTCGGCGAGGTGCGCGGCAAGCGCGGCGGTGGACACGGCGGCCACAATGGACTGCGATCGATCATCTCGGCGCTCGGCAGCCCCGACTTCCTGCGTATCCGCGTGGGTGTGGGGCGCGCGCCTGCCGCATTCCGCGGTGACGAGGCAGCGTGGGTGCTTGGCGCCTTCGACGAGCCGGTGGCAGATGTGCGCACGCTCATCGAGTCCGGGCTCACCATGACCGAGGCCGTCTTGGCTGACGGCATGGACGAGGCCATCGCCCGGTGCCACGCACGACCGGCGGGTGAGCGTGCCCGGGCGCGCACCGAGCGCCGTCGGGCCGATGCACCAGGCGACCCGGACCCCGTCGCCACCGATGCGGACGAGCCCGGGCCGGACTCCGTATGAGCACGCCCCCGCTCGACCAGTTGGTGCTCGCGTCTGGCCCGGTGGGCGAAGCGGCCGATCGCCTGCTCGCGGGGCACAATGCCGGCCACCTGTCGCTCGGCCGCCCGGCATGGGCCGTGGTGCTGGCCGCTGTTGCGCGGCGCTGTGGCCAGCCGCTCCTGGTGGTACCGGCACGCGACGAGGAGGCCCGCGACCTCGTGACCGACCTCGAGGCCCTGCTTGGGCCTCTGGCCGTTGCGTTGTGGCCATCACGCGGCGCCGTATCGGGAGGCGCGGTGGGTATCTCCCCGCACCTGGTCGGCCTGCGCGCACGTGCGCTCGGCGTGCTGGGTGCGCCGGGGCGGGTGGTGGTGGCCAGTACCCCCGCGCTCATGGAGCGGGTGCCCACACGTGATGTCCGCGCCGATGAGGTGGTGCTCGAGCCCGGCATGCGTATTGACATGGATGCCCTGGTGGACCGCCTTGCGGGGGTGGGATACGAGCGCGTACCCCAGGTGGAGGAGCGGGGAGAGATGGCCGTGCGGGGTGGTCTGCTTGACGTCTATCCCTCCACCGCCGACGGCCCGGTGCGAATCGACTGGTTCGGCGATGAGGTGGAGTCGCTGCGCGCGTTCTCGCCATTTACCCAGAAGACCATCCGGCCGCTCACCCGGGTGGGGATCTGGATGGCGGCCGAGCCCGGCGACGTGCCGCTCGTTGACCCGCTCATCGATCCGGGCATTGGCGGCGCGCGCCTGGTGCGCCTGCAGCCGGCTGACTATGAGGGCGCCCTCCGTGAGGCTCTCGAGCGGCTGGAGGATGAGGCCGCAGCCGGTGCCCTGGACGATCCGGCCATGCTCATCTCGCGCCTTGACGACCTGTCGGTGCTCGATCTGCGCGTGCCGTCCGGCACGGAGGCCCCGGCATTCGACGTGCGTGAGGCGCGATTTGCCACCCGGGGCATGGCAGAGGCAGAGTCTGAGATGGCCCGCTTGTCATCTGATCGCCAGCGGCTGGTGGTGTGCTTTGCGCGGCGTGGCGACATGGAGCGCACACAGCACCTGGTCACCCGGGTGGCTCCGGTGATCATGGATGCCGACGGCAGCGTGCCGCCGGAGGGCTCGGTGGCATTCACCCACCTCGACCTCCGCACCGGATTCGTCTCGCGCGAACTGGGTCTCGCCGTGGTGCCCGACGGCACGCTCATCCGCCGCCGCCGGCCGGGGGCCCGCGCCCCGCTCACCGCCGGCCGCCGCATCGCATCATTCCTGGACCTCAAGGTGGGCGACTACGTCGTGCACGAGGACCAGGGCATCGGACGGCTCGAGGGCTTTGAGACCCGCACCGTGGCCAACGTCACGCGCGATTACCTGGCGCTCGTGTTCGCGGGAGACGACCGCCTGTACGTCCCCCACGACCACCTCGAGAAGGTGTCGCGCTACGTCGGTGCCGATGGCAGCGCACCCGCGTTGTCGAAGCTGGGCGGCAAGTCCTGGAGCACCATGAAAGCCCGCGCCCGTGCGGCGGTACGCGAGTTGGCGGGTGAGCTCATCTCGCTGTACGAAGCCCGGGGGCGCGCAGAGGGCTTCGCATTTCCGCCAGACGACGACCTCACCCGCGAACTCGAGCGCCGCTTCAGCCACCACGAAACGCCGGATCAGCAGCGGGCGATCGACGAGGTGACGGAGGACATGGAACGGCCATCACCCATGGACCGGCTTGTGTGCGGCGACGTGGGGTTCGGCAAGACCGAGGTGGCCATGCGCGCGGCCTTCAAGGCGGCGGCCGGTGGCAAGCAGGTACTCGTGCTGGTGCCCACCACCATCCTGGCCCAGCAGCATCTGGCCACCTTCCGCGAGCGCTTTTCCGAACTGCCCGTGAGCGTTGACATGGTGAACCGCTTCAGGACCGCAGCGGAGGTAAAGGCGGTGCTCGGGCGCTTCAAGTCGGGCGAGCTCGACATCCTCATCGGTACTCACCGGGTGCTGTCCATGGATGTGCAGCCCAAGGACCTCGGCCTGGTCATCGTGGACGAGGAGCAGCGGTTCGGGGTGTCACAGAAGGAGGCGCTGCGGCAACTCCGTCTCAAGGTGGACGTACTCGCGCTCAGCGCCACCCCTATCCCGCGCACCCTGCAAATGTCGATGTCGGGGCTGCGTGACATCAGCGTGATCGAAACGCCCCCCGCCGGCCGACGCCCCATCGCCACGCACGTGGGCGAGTTTGACGAGCAGGTCGTCATCCCCGCGCTCACGCGCGAGGTGGAGCGCGGCGGGCAGGCGTTCTATTTGCACAATCGCGTGGAGACCATCGATGAGGCTGCCGAGCGCGTGCGCGAAATGGTGCCGGGCCTCCGCGTGCTGGTGGCCCACGGCCAGATGCACGAGTCGGCCCTCGAGGACGTGATGATGGCGTTCGTGCGGGGCGAGGCCGATGTACTGGTGGCCACCAGCATCATCGAGTCGGGCATCGACATTCCCCGGGCCAACACGCTCATCGTGGACCGGGCCGACTTGCTCGGGCTGAGCCAGCTGTACCAGATCCGTGGACGGGTGGGACGAAGCGATGTGACCGCCCACGCATATCTCTTCTACCCCGACACTGCATCGGTGACGCGCGAGGCGGCAGCACGGCTGCGGGCGGTGGCCGACTACACCGAGCTTGGCAGCGGCCTGCGAATCGCCATGCGTGACCTCGAGATCCGTGGTGCAGGCAATTTGCTGGGCGACGAGCAGAGCGGTCATGTGGCCGCCGTGGGCTTTGAGATGTACGTGGAGATGCTGCAGGAGGCCATCGCTACGGGCCGTGGCGACCCGCCGCCCGAGGAGGAGGTGCGCGTGGAGATCCCGGTCTCGGCGTACATCCCGGCCGATTATGTGCCGCTTGAGGCCGCCAAGATCGATCTGCATCGCCGTATTGCGCTCGCACCCGATGCCGAGGCGCTTGACCGCGTCACCTCAGAGATCGAGGACCGGTTCGGTGAGTTGCCCCAGCCGGTGCATGCTCTCGTGCGCGTGCAGGGTCTTCGCCTGCGCATGCGCTCGCGTGGAGCACGGCAGGCAGCGGCCCGGGCGGGGCGTGTGGTTATCGGGCCGGTCACGCTGGACTCAGTCGGCATGCGGGCTCTGCGCGATGGGGTGGAGGGTGCGCTGTACTCCACCACCGACAACCTCATCAGCGTTCCATCGGCATCCGATCCATCTGCGCGCATCGATGCGGCCATCGCCGCCCTCGACGCCATCGCAACGCCGGTGGCTGCGCCGTGATCTACCTCGTGCTGGGCGCCATCGCGGCGGGGTTCGCCCTCATCCCGCTGCCGATCTTCCCATCGTGGATCGTGGTGGCGTACATGGTGGTGGAGTACAAGCTCTCGATCCCCCTCGCCATCGTCGCGGGCGCACTGGGCACCACCGTCGGGCGCGTGGGTCTGGTGGCCATCTCGCGGGTCGCCGGCGAGCGGATGCTCGGCCGATGGTCACGCGGCAACCTTGAGTACCTGCACGGCCGTCTCGAGAGCGCGGCGGGCGACCTGGGCGTGGCCGTGCTGCTGGCGGCATCCCCGCCACCGGCCGGTGTGCTGTTTATCGTGGCCGGCCTCGTGCGCGTGAAGTTGTGGCTGGTTGCCGCGTCGGTCTTCGTGGGGCGCATCATCGGGTACGCCATCAGCGTCGGCGGTGGCAGCCTGGCGGCGACGGCACTCGCAGATCAGCTGCGCGGCCTCATCGGCCCGTGGTCGGTCGTGGTGGCAGTGGCCATCGTGGTGGGCGTGCTGCTGATTGTCCTGCGGATCGACTACCGGGCACTGATCGAGGATCACCGTCTCAGGTTCCACCGGGGCCGTCGTGGCAGGGGTGATGACATGCCCGGGGGCGCCTGACCGGCGCTGGACCACTGGTACAGTCCCGCCCCGTGCCGACCTACTTTCGCCCCGCAATCGCCGCGCTCGCGGCCGGCGTCGCTCTGGCAGCGATCGCCCTGACCGGATGTGGAGGCGTCGCCGATGGCGGCGTCGCCCAGGTGGGTGATCAGGTCATCCCGCAGTCGGAGCTCGATCAGGCGCTCTCGCAGCAGAAGTCCGCAGCCCAGCAGCAGAAGCAGACCTTCCCGGCAGAGGGAACCGACCAGTACGCGGCCATTGCACAGAACGCGCTTGCGTCGCTGGTGTTCCAGCGCATCGTGGATCAGGAAGCGCAGAAGTGCGGCACGCCCTGCATGCCGACCGCTGCGCAGCTGAAGGCCGAGACCAAGAAGATCGTCACAACCAACTTCAGCGGCAGCCAGAAGCAGTTTGATGACTTCCTCAAGAAGGCCAACCTCACCAAGGCCGACGTCACGCGCATCATTCGCACCAACCTCGAGCAGCCCAAGCTGGTCGCCCGGGTGACCAAGGGCATCACGTTTACCCCGGCAGAGGCGCTGGCCTACTGCAAGGCGCACCCGCAGGAGTTCAAGCAGGCGGCCAGTCGCGAGGCCTCGCACATTCTGGTGAAGACCAAGGCCGAGGCCGACCGCATCAGAGCGATGGTCAACTCATCCAACTTCGCCGCGCTCGCCAAGCAGTACTCCACAGACCCCGGCTCCAAGAATCAGGGCGGAAGCCTCGGTGCCATCACGAAGGGCGCCCTCGTCCCCGAGTTCGAGAAGGTCGCCTTCGCGCTCGGCGACGGCCTGATCTCCGCACCGGTGCACACACAGTTCGGGTGGCACATCATCACCGTCAAGGTGGCGCCCGCCCGTGACATCCCGTGTGCCGAGGCCCAGCCGAACATCATCACCCAGCAGTTGCAGATCAAGAAGAGCGCCGCAGAGGCGAAGTGGCGCACCAAGCTGCTCAAGCAGTGGGACTCGCGCATCGTGTACTCCGACGAATCGCTGAAGCCGGCGAGCACCACGGGCGGATAGCAAGGTGATCCGGGTCATCGCCCTCGGCCCGGGCGATCCCGACTCTGTGCCCTCGGTTGCGCTGGATGCAATCCGCGTGCTGTCTGGCACGGTCGTGTCTCCGCCCCTCGACCCGGCCGTCGAGGCGCTGATCGGCGTCGTGGCGGCGCCCCTGCCCGACGATATCCGCACGCTGCCAGCCGAGTGCACCGTGATCGCGCCCGACCCTGTGGCCCATGCAATCGCCACGGCACATCCCACGGCACACACCGTGCCGGCTCGCGACATCCTGCGAGCCCGCGCCATCGGCACCCGTGTGGCCGAGCTCGCGGTCGTGGCATCGCGCCTCCGGGCCGAGTGCCCCTGGGACCGGGTGCAGACCGCGGCCACCATCGTGCCCCACACCGTGGAGGAGGCGTTCGAGGTCGCTGAGGCCGTGGCTGATGGCGACCCCGCGCATCAGGCCGACGAGATCGGCGACCTGCTGTTCCAGTCGGTATTCCTCGCCGCCCTGCTTGAGGAGGACGGCCATGCCGACCTGGCCACGGTCGCCCGGGGGCAGGCCGACAAGCTCATCAGTCGCCACCCCCATGTGTACGGCGACCAGGCGGCTGCCGATGCCGGTGCGGTGGTGGATATCTGGGAGCAGCGCAAGCGGGCTGAGCGACCCGACGAGGGCATATTCCACGAGCTGCCGCCCGGGCTCCCTGCGCTCGCCTTTGCGGCCAAGGCCCAGAAGCGTGCCGCAAGTGTCGGATTTGCATTTCCCGATGTGGGTGCCGCCCTCGATAAGTTGGATGAGGAGGTGGGGGAGGTTCGTGCCGACCCCTCCCAGCATGAGGTGGGTGATGTCATTTTCGCCGCGGTCGCCGTGGCCCGCGCTGCGGGAGTTGACCCGGAGATCGCCGTGCGTGCCGCCGCCGCCCGGTTCCGCGAGCGGGTGGAGGGTGCCGCCGCCCTCGCAGAGGTCGCCGGGCATGATTTCGAGGCGCTGGATGCCGACGCACAACTTCAGTGGTACGTGCGATACCGCCAGCACGACGACTGACCGAGACCGCAGCCGCCGCGCGCCGGTAGGCTCGTCGGGTCATCTTCACCTCGAAGCGGAAGGTCCAATGTCCGAGATCACTCGCGTCCACGCCCGGCAGATCCTCGATTCGCGTGGTCAGCCGACCATCGAGGTTGAGGTGGAGCTCGCGAGCGGTGCAATCGGCATCGCAGCCGTCCCGTCGGGGGCCAGCACGGGCATGCATGAGGCCGTTGAGCTGCGTGACGGCGAGGCATCGGCCTACGGCGGCAAGAGCGTGCTGAAGGCTGTGGCCAATGTGGAGGACGAGCTGTTTGCCGCGCTGGTGGGCCTTGATGCCGAGGACCAGTCGACGGTCGACCGCACCATGACCCAACTGGATGGAACCCCCAACAAGGGCCGTCTGGGCGCCAACGCCATTCTCGGTTGCTCACTCGCCGTGGCGCAGGCCGCTGCGGCCGATGCCGGGCTCCCCCTGTACCGGTACATCGGCGGCGCCCGCGCCCACCGCATGCCGGTGCCGCTCATGAACATCCTCAACGGCGGTGTCCACGCCGACAACTCTGTGGACTTCCAGGAGTTCATGGTGTGCCCGGTCGGTGCACGCACCTTCGCCGAGGCGCTCCGCATGGGGTCTGAGGTGTACCAGGCGCTCAAGATCGTGCTGCGCGAGCGCGGTCTGGTCACCGGCGTGGGCGACGAGGGCGGGTTCGCCCCCGACCTTCCCAGCAACCGTGCCGCCCTCGACGTGGTGATGGAGGCCATCGTGGCTGCTGGCTACCGCCCGGGCGAGGATGTGTCCATCGCACTCGACCCGGCCACCACCGAACTGTGGAAGGACGGTGCGTACCACCTGGCTGGTGAGGGGCGCGTGCTGACCTCCGCCGAGATGTCCGATTACTGGGGCGACCTCTGCGACTCCTTCCCCATCGTGTCCATCGAGGACGGCATGGCCGAGGACGACTGGGATGGCTGGAAGCTGCTCACCGATCGGGTCGGCGACACCGTGCAGCTGGTGGGCGACGACCTGTTTGTCACCAACACCGCGCGCCTGCAGATGGGCATCGACCGCGGGGTGGCCAATGCCATTCTCATCAAGGTCAACCAGATCGGCACGCTTTCCGAGACCCTTGCCGCCATCGAGCTGGCATCGCGCCATGGCTACCGATCCATCATCTCCCACCGCTCCGGTGAGACTGAGGACACGTTCATCGCCGACCTCGCAGTGGCGACCGGCGCCGGCCAGATCAAGACCGGTGCGCCAGCCCGGGGAGAGCGAACGGCGAAGTACAACCAGCTGCTCCGCATTGAGGAGCGCCTCGGGCCCGCAGCGGCCTATCCCGGACCGTCGGCGTTCTCGCACCACTGATCATCTGCTCCCGCATGATGGCGTGGGAAGGAGCCCGGCCACCGGTGGCGTACCCCATATCTCACGGGGTCCACCGGGGGCCCCTCCGTACGCGGGGATGGGGCGCTGCTCAAGCGACTACTGGTCATCGGGCTGTTCGTGGGGATCGCCTTCGCGTACATCGGCCCAGTGCGGGATTATCTGGGACAGAAGGAACAGCTTCGGCTGGAGCAGGTCGCCCTGATCAAGGCCCGTGCCACCCGCGACGCGATCTCCGCGAAGATCCGTGCGCTCAAGGAGCCGCAGGTACTCGAGACGCGCGCCCGCGAGCTGGGCATGGTGCGCCCGGGCGAGACGCCCTACGCGGTACGGGGCATCAAGCACCCCGCGGTTCCGTCGAGGCCCGCCGATAATGGAAAAACCGGTGTCTGGGGATTCATCAGCGGGATTGTCGGCTGACGCCGCCGCCGTTCGTCGCCTGATCGGCCGCGATCCGCACGCAGGTTTCCGTGTGGCCGTGCGCTGTCCATTTGGCGGTCCCGCCGTTATTCAGAATGCCCCCATCGATGCAGACGGGCATCCCTTTCCCACGCGCGACTGGCTCGCCTGCCGTGCGCTCGTCACCGCGGTGAGTCGTTTGGAGGCGGATGGGGGTGTCCGGATGCTGGAATCCGACCCCGAGATGACCGATGCCCTTGCCAACGCCCACGCCCAGCACGCCGCCGTGCACGGTGGCCACCGCGTGGCCGGGTCGGGCAACCCCGTGCACGTCAAGTGCCTGCACGCGCATCTGGCCTTCGCACTGGCCGAAGGCGGCACACCCGTGGGCGACTGGATCATGCAGCGAAGCGGCGCCACCTGGCCCACCACGTGCTGTGCGGAGCCGGTATCGTGAGGGGCGTGCAGCCCGAGGTCATGACCGCGCTCCTCGACTGGGATGCCGGAGAGCGCCAGATGGCCAAGCCGTCGCCAACACGCGATGCGCGGCTTCGGGTGGTGAGCGCGGTCGAGGACCAACTGCGCCGCCGTGTGGGTAACCGGTACACGCTGGCCGATCTGACTGCGGCGTACGAAGGCTCCTCGCGGTGGTACCTCGAACTCGCTGCCGCAACGGTGCCGGGGACGCCCGACGCGTGGGACCCGTCGGTGGCCCTCGATGCAGCATTCGCCCGCTGGGCCCGCAACGCCAGCGATTCGGTGGCGCGATGAGCACGGAACCGCCTCAGCCCAATACAGCGCGCGCCCGCGGTGATCGCCCGGCCGGCAAGGGCGAGCGGCCGGTCGTGCGTCGATGGGTCGCCATCGCCATGGCCACCATCACGCTGGTCGCCGGCGGCGTGCTCGGGTACTTCGCTGCCGGTGGTCCCGATGCCCCAACCCAACTGCAGTTGGTGACCGACCTGCCGACGGTGACGGTGACCGTGCCGGCATCAGGATCGACCCCCTGACCATGTCCCGCCAACGCTTGGCGGCCCGCGTGTTCATCATCGCGGCGATCGTCGAGGCCTGCACCTGGGCCGCCCTCCTGGTGGGCATGTACGTCAAGTACGTCCCCGAGACCACGACGGTGCTCGTGTCGATATTCGGGGCGCTGCACGGCGTCGCCTTCGTCGCCTATCTGGGCGCCACCCTGTTTGCCGCGTCGCGCCTTCGCTGGTCGCGGACTGTCACGGTGTGGGCCCTGCTGGCCAGTATCCCGCCGTTCACCACTCTCGTGTTCGAGGCCATCGCCCGGCGACGTGGGCTGCTGGGCGATGCCGAGGGGACGCCTGACGGGGCGTGAGCCGGGGCTCCTGCCCGCGGCACGCAGTCAGGCGTCGCCGGGTCCAGGGGCGGTCCACTCCCCGGCGAGCACGGCATCGCGCGTCTCCCCGCGATCGATGAGTGCGTGGATATCCGGCAGCGAATCGCGCCGCAGGTACACATGCCGCTGGCCCACGCTGGGTTTCTCGCCCAAGAGTCCCGCGCGGACGAGCGCCTCGCCCACCTCCAGTGCGTCGCGCCGGTCATCGGCGGCCGCTCCGCGGTAGAGGTTGTCGAACTCAGTGTGGTGCTGGTCGCCCACCTTGCCCATGCGCAGCAGGCGCCGCAGCACGGTGCGCGCGCGCCTGCGCCGGGGGCAGGGGTCGTCCTCAATGGCCAGGCTCGCGGCCCCGGGCGGGGGAGGGGTTCCATCGAGCCCCCAGCGCCGGAGCTCCGACACCATCTCGGCGGGGTATGACGGGGCGTCGATCGATTGCCCGTGCGCTGCCAGGGTGAGTGCCACCCGGATGGGGTGCGACCACGTGGCCCGTGACAGCGCCGCCAGCGGGTCGGCGGCGTCCAGATGGGGGGGCGGCCCGACGAGCGGGATGTCCTCACCGTCCGGGCAGAGTGATGCGGGGAGTGGGGCCAGGACAACCGTGTCGGCATCGGCGCAGGCTTCAGCCAGTGCAAGCGGCGCGATCTCATCATCCAGGTCCGGGAGGGTGAGCAGCACGAAGCCGTGCCAGTCGAGCACGCTCACGGCCTCGGCGAGCACACCCGCCTCCACGGCTGCACGGAGCGCGTGCATGAGCACACGGGCAGGCCCACGGGGGCCGAATGCCATGGCCTGCGTGGCACGGATGGGAAGTATCCAGGCGGGGCAGTCGTCTGGAGTGCGACCGCTCCAGATCCATATGACCGGGGTCCGGTCATGCAGATGGCGCGCAGCCAGATCGAGCGTGGCCGCCACTGCCTCGTCGGCGTCGCCCCGGCGCCATGCCGGGAGCGCCCGCGCGACCTCGTATGGGTCGCGGGCCAGATCTGCGACGGTGAGCCCCGAGATCATCGGGCACTCACCGTCGCATGCGGACTATGCGGCCTCGGGGTCCGGAGCCGCGTCGAGGTCGGCGTCAACGTCTGCATCGAGGTCATCCACGGTTTCCTCGCCGGCCTCGACGATGCTTGCGTCGCTGGCGGCCTCCACGGTCGTGGCCTCGCCCGAGGCAACTGCCTCGAGGGCCTCGGCCAGGCTGGTGGCACCGGCGGCGGGGGAGTCGTCCACCTCGAACGCGTCGTCATCGTCAAGCTCGAGCAGCAGCGGGTCCGCCTCGAAAGCGGTGGCCTCGGGCAGCTCGCGCTCCTCGGGGCTGCCGTCGGGATTCCAGCGCACATCCACCTCGCCGGCCAGGATCTCGGCCTCGGCAAGGGCGACGGGGTCGCGGGACGACAACTCGCCCGGTGCGGGCGGCGGCGCATCCTCGGAGCGCAGCTCTGCCGGATCGGCGGTGAGCCACAGCGTGATCTGGCGCGCGCGCTTCGAAACAGCATGCACCAACGCGTATCGGCTTCCGTCGACGTGCTCGAGCGCTTCGTCCAGACGACGTCCGTAGAGCATCAAACCTCCAAGGTCATTCCATGAGCAGCAGCGGAGTGTAGCGCTCCCGCGCGGCGGCGGCGGTTGACGGTGATTGTGCGGTATGGCACAATCGCGCCATGACGCAGGTACGAGACGCCATGAGTGCGCTGAATGCAATGGTCGGCCCGGCACACACGCTGCGCCAGGCAGCCCAGCGGATGATCGAAAACCGCACCGGCGCGTCGGTTGTGATGGACCCGGATCTTCCCGGGCCCTGCGTCATCACCGAGCGCGATCTGCTGAAGGCGCTGGCCGCCGGACTCGACGTTGACGTTGAACTGGTGGGCGATCACATGACGGGTTCGCTCATCACCGCGGCACCCGAGTGGCCACTTGCAACCGCCGCGGACCAGATGGTGCGCCACGGCATCCGGCACGTGCTGGTGTTCGACGGGCCCGAACTCGTGGGGATCCTCTCGATGCGTGATGTCATCCGTGTGGGCGGCCTTGCTGCCGACAGGGGCACTGCTCCGGCGTGACGTAATCGGTGCGGGGCGGGGTTCGCCGGGTAGGGTCCCGCCGTCTTGGGAGCCACCAGCCGAACAATCCGCCTTCGCAAGTGGCAGAAGAATGCGCTCGACGTGTTTGCCACGCGTGACGGCGACGACTTCCTGGCGGTGGCCACACCGGGAGCGGGGAAGACCACCTTCGCACTCACCGCGGCGCGGCAGGATCTGGCCGCGCACCCCGGTCGCAGCCTGGTGGTGGTGGCCCCCACTCAGCATCTGAAGGGTCAGTGGGCAGCCGCGGCCGAACGCTTTGGCCTGCATCTTGATCCGGCGTGGATCGCGGGGGAGCCATTGCCCGCAGAGGTCCACGGCATCGTCACCACCTACCAGCAGGTGGCGCAGTCGACGCTCGCTGTACGCACGATCGCGAGCGGGGCATTCGTGGTGCTGGACGAAATCCACCACGCCGGCGATGAGCGGGCGTGGGGCGACGGCGTGCGCAGCGCATGTGAGGTGGCCGCCGTGCGCCTGTGCCTCTCGGGCACGCCATTTCGATCAGACAGCCTTGCGATCCCATTCGTGTACTACGACGCGAGTGGCGAGGCGGAGCCGGACGTCGAGTACGGCTACGGCCCCGCGCTCGCCGATCGCGGTGTGGTGCGGCCGGTGCACTTCCCGCGTCTGGGTGGCGAGATGGAGTGGATCGGCCCCGACGGAAGCACGCAGTCGGCATCGTTCGACGACGCCCTTGACCCGCGTCTTGCCTCCCAGCGCCTTCGCACCGCGCTTGATGCATCGGGTGAGTGGATGCCCGATGCCCTCACACGGGCCCACGCCCAGCTGGCGAAAGTGCGCGAGACGCATCCCGAAGCCGGCGGCCTGGTGATCGCGATGGATCGTGATCACGCCCGGGGCGTGGCCAAGATCATCCGCGAGCGTCTGGGCGTGAAGGCCGTGCTGGTCACCAGCGATGACCCCGCGGCGTCGCAGCGCATTTCAGCGTTTGCCACGAGCCGCGACCCGTGGCTGGTGGCTGTGCGCATGGTGAGTGAGGGGGTGGACATTCCGCGCCTTCGCGTGGGTGTGTTCGCCACCACCACGACCACTGAACTGTTCTTCCGCCAGGCCGTTGGGCGCATCGTGCGCTGGATCCCGGGGCATGACCGCCAGCCGTCCTACATGTTCATGCCCGACGATCCACGCCTCCGTGCCCACGCCATTGGCATCGCGGAGGAGCGCCGGCACTTCCTGAAAATGGTGGGCGAGCACGACGACAGCGAGGCCGACGGCCTCCTCGACGAGGTGCGCATGGCACGCGAGGACGAGCAGATGTCGTTGTTCTCTGCGGTGTCCGCAACGCCATCAGGCGAGGCCGTGGTGCACCGCGCCGACGAGCATCTGGGCATGTTCGGGTCACTCGATGATGAGGATCCTGAGGACGATGGATTCGATGTGCAGCTGCTGGAAGCGCCCCACCTCGAGGTGCGCGCCCCCGATGCCTCGGGCCTCACCCCGGTGCAGCGCCGCCGCATGTTGCGCGACGCCAACTCGGTGATCGTGCGGGCCATCGCGGGCGCCGCAGGGATGACGCATGCGCAGGTGAATGGCGAGCTCAACCGCTTGAGCGGGGTCAAGAGCGTGAGCGAGGCGAGTGCCGATGAACTGGACCAGCGGCGCGAGAAGGGCGCCCGATGGCTGGAGCGCATCGGCGCCCGGGCGGGGCGCCGCTAAGAGTCAGGCGGCGTGCTGGTTCAGGTCGATGCGCACGCAGGTGGTGCCATCGCCGCCGCCGCGGTCCACCGTGACCCTGTCAACCAACTGACGCACGATCCAGAGACCGCGGCCGCGACGGGCGTGGGGACGGGGCGGATGCTCCTGCACGGCCTCGCTCCAGTCGAAGCCGCCACCGGAGTCGCTCACCTCGATGTGAAGGCCGGCCCCGGCGTCGGCGACCACGTGAATGGGGGCAGCGCCATGCTCCTGCGCATTGGCGATCAACTCGTTGATGGCGAGTGCAAGATCGTCGGCACGGTCGCCGAATCCGGCACGCTGCGCGAGGTCGTGCACCGCCGCTCTCACGGGGGCGATTTCTGAGGGGTCGGCGCCGATGGTCGCCTCAATGTGGTGCGAATCCGCAATCACGCTTACCTGACAATACGCCGCACACACCGCATCGCCCTGCATGCGGGCTCCGGCAACACACGTTGATGACGTGCGTACCCGTGCGTGCGCCCACGCCGGAGGCGATGGCTACCATCCGGCCGGTCCCGATCCGATGCTCTGGAGTACCCCGTGTCAGTGATTCACCCCAGCGTCCGCGCCCTTGCCGCGGGTGCCATTTTTCTGGCAATTCCCGCGTGCGCATTTGCCCAGCAGGCGGCGCCGCTGCCCGAGGGCACGGTCCCCGCCGGCGTCTCCATCGCGGGGCTGGATGTCTCGGGGCTCCAGGCCACCTCTGCGAAGGGGCTGGTGCTCAACACCATCGTCGCGCCGCACCGGGCGGCCATGCCACTCACATTCCATGGCCGCGCGCTCGAGATCGACCCGGACGCCGCGGGATATGCGGCCGATGTGGACGCGGCGGTCATCGCTGCCATGCAGGCGGTGCCCGCCCCCGGGGCGATCACCGACATTCCCCTCGTCGAGACCATCAGCAAGTCGAAGCTTCGGGACGTCATCGAGTGGCGGGCGGGCCAGATCGGCATCCCCGCCCGAGATGCCACCGTCAGCCTGAACCGTGCCTTTCGCCCGGTGGTTGGCAAGGCCGCCTTCGGCTACGTCGTTGACGTGTCAAAGGCAGTGGCGCTTCTGGCTCCCGCCCTCATCGCGGCTCGTCCCGCCACCCCGTATGCGCTGCCCGAGACGCGGGTGGCCCCCGAGATCACGTCAATCGGGTCGGTGGTCGTGGTGACCCGTCGCAACTTCAAGCTGCGGCTTTATCGGGGGACCACGCGCATCCGCACATACCCGGTCGCGGTTGGCCAACCCGCCTATCCCACGCCCACGGGCAACTTTCGCGTGATCGAGAAGCAGATGAACCCCAGCTGGTTCCCACCCAGCTCGCCGTGGGCTGCAGGTCTGGGGCCCATCCCTCCCGGCGCCGGCAACCCGTTGGGCACCCGCTGGATCGGCACCTCCGCCCCGGGTATCGGCATGCATGGCACCCCGAACCCGTCGTCGATCGGATCGGCCGCATCGCATGGCTGTATCCGTATGTACATCTCAGATGTGGAGAACCTGTACCCACGTGTGCAGGTCGGTACCCCCGTCTTCATCCGCTGAACCGCGTCGCCCGGGGGCTCACCGCGGGCCGCCGTACGGCTACGACTGGCGTTCCCTGGCGGCGAGTGCCCGCACGCGGGCCGCATCAACCGGGGGCATGAGCGCGCTGACGAGCGTGCCCTCGGGCCCGGCTTCCTGGGTGACCTCGCGTCCGGCGGAGTAGATGGCCGAGATGACGTCACCGCGGGAGTAGGGCACTTCGAGCACCACACGGTCCCATCGCGCACGGGCCGTGGCGAGCAGCCGATCGCGCAGCTCATCGAGGCCCTCTCCCGAGATGGCAGAGGTGAAGATGGCGGTGGGGTACTGACGCCGAAGAGCGTCGAGGTCCTCGATATCGAGGAGATCGCACTTGTTCATCACGTGCAGATGCGGCACCTCGCCGGCGCCGATCTCGTCGAGCACCTCCACCACGGCCTTCGCGCGGGCCTCGCGCCCGTCGTCATCCTCCGACGCGTCGGCCACATGAAGGATGAGGTGGGCATCGCGCACCTCATCGAGGGTGGAGCGGAATGACTCGACCAGTTGGTGGGGCAGGTGGCGGATAAAGCCCACGGTGTCGGACACCAGCACCTTCACGCCATCCTGTGAGAACGCGCGCGTGGTGGCGTCGAGCGTCTCGAAAAGCGCGTTGTTCACGTCCACCCCGGCGCCTGTCAGCGCATTCATGAGGCTCGACTTGCCGGCATTTGTGTAGCCGGCCAGCGCCACGCGCGTGACGGGCGAGGCCATGCGCTCCTCACGCATGGTGTCGCGACTCTTCGCCGCCTCCTGCAGACGCTTTCGCAGTAGCCCCATGCGCTCGCGGATCATGCGCCGGTCCGACTCCAGCTGGCTCTCACCGGGGCCTCGGGTGCCCACACCGCCGCCGAGCCGTTCGAGGTGCTGCCACAGACCCTCCTGGCGCGAGTACGAGTACTCCATCTGCGCCAGTTCCACCTGCAGCTTTCCCTCCGCCGACTTGGCATGCAGGGCGAAGATGTCGAGGATGATCCCGGTGCGGTCCACCACGCGGGTATTGAGCTTGTCCTCGAGATGCCGCTGCTGACCGGCTGCCAGATCACCCTCCGCCACCACCACATTGGGCTTGTGCTCCTTCACCCACTCCGCCAGTTCCTCAAGTCGCCCCTTTCCCAGATACAGGCGGGGATCAGGGCGCTCGCGATGCTGCACCACGCGGTGTACGACGGTGGCCCCCGCGGTGCGCAGAAGTTCGCCCATCTCGGTGAGGCGGTCCGCTTCCTCCACCGCGGAGCAGTTGAGCGATGCGATGAGCACCGCCTTCTCCTCCACGTTGGTGTCCAGGAGCAGGCGCCGGGTGGGTTCCTCGTCGCGCCACGCCCGCCCGCGGTAGGTGCGCTGCAGGTCGCCGTCAAGGGGTGCGGATTGCTTACCCATTCGGTGAGGTCCCCTGGCGATCCATCCCGGACGCAGTCTGGAACATCAGGTCCATCTGGCGCAGCACTGCGGTGTCGTCAACCGGGCCGGTGGCGCGGAGGAACAGCGATACGCGACCTACCACCACGCTGAGTGCCCGCGCGTTGTCGGCCCGCGCGCCCTGCGAACCCCCGTACTGCGATGGCGTCCACGGGGTGCCCCCTGGCGCTGCAGCGTCTGCCGCGTCGCCGCCGAGCGATGCCGCCGCGCTCCCGTCATCCCACAGGCCGACGACTGCCACAAGGCTCGCACCCTTCGGGCCGGTCCACTCGCGTGTGGCCCCCCGGAGGAAGCCCGCCTGCTCCAGATTGGTGGTGAGGGTGGAATCAGGGTGCCCGAGAAGTGCCGTGGTGAATCCCTTCGCGTCAACGGGGCGGATGGGGCCAGCGGGGGTGAGGCCTGGTCGCGCCGGGAGCACACTCACCACAGTGGCGGGCTCCGCCACGTGGGTCTGCTGCTCCTGCTGGCCTCCCAGGGAGCAGCCGGTGAGAACGAGCGCACCCGTGGCCGCGAGGGCGGCCGAACTGAACCAACGCATAACTGGCGATCGCCGGAGGGTTTCCATAGTCGCTCTTATACTTGCAGGCGCGCGGGGCGCGTCCCCGGACATCGCGTCACGACACGGAGGATCGATGACCACAGGTGCAATGACGGCCTGGAATTACACCAAGACCGCGTTGCTCATGGCTGCGCTCACCGCCGTGCTCATTCTCCTTGGCGGTGTCATCGGCGGGGCATCGGGAATTCTCCTCATGGCCATCGTCGCGGTGGTCTTCAACTTCGCCATGTACTGGGGCAGCGGTTCAATCGCGCTGAAGATGGCGCATGCCGTTCCTGTGTCGGCGGAACAGGCCCCGGAACTTCACGCCATGATCGGTCGTCTGGCAGAGCGCGCCGGTGTACCGATGCCCGGCGTCTACATCACGCCCGACCAGCAGGCCAACGCGTTCGCCTGCGGACGCAATCCGCGGCATTCGGCCATCGCCGTGACCCAGGGCATTCAGCACCAACTGACCATGCGCGAGTTGGAAGGAGTGCTTGCACACGAGATGGCGCATATCGGCAACCGCGACATCCTCATTGCGAGCGTTGCGGCGATGGTGGCCGGGGCAATCTCGGCCATCGCCACATGGCTTCAGTTCTCGATGCTGTTCGGGGGTGATGACGAAGGCGGGCTTGGGATCATCGGCACGCTTGCCGCGATGATCATCGCGCCAATCGCCGCCACAATCATCCAGTTGGCCATCTCCCGCCAGCGCGAATACCAGGCCGATCTCACGGGGGCCGAACTGCTGGGCGACCCGGAACCGCTTGCGAGCGCGCTCGAGAACCTGCAACGTGGTGCCGAGCAGGTGCCCATGCAGGTCAATCCGGCGGCGGCGCCCATGTACATCGTCAACCCACTTGCGGCGCTGCATGGCCGTGGCACCTCGAAATTGTTCTCGACCCACCCGCCGATGGACGAGCGAATCCGACGCCTGCGCGCGCTCGCCCCGCTCCTTTCGGCCCGGCACCAGGAGGCAGTCGCATGAGCATCAAGGAAGAGATTTCACGGCTGTTGGGCGACCCGACGGCCGAGCACAAGCGCCTGACCGAGTACTGCGTGGGCCAGCTCAAGCAGGGGCGTTCGCTTTCGGAGATCGTTGCTGATCCGTATGTGACCAACCGTCTCAACCCGATGCAGCGCTGCGCGCTGGTTGAGGAGCCCGAGATCGTGCATGCCGCGCAGGAGGAATCGCTGGACGACCTGCGATCGCACTTGGCGGAACTCGCGGGCGGATAAGGAAGTAGCATCGTTTCCGCCGGGTCGTTTGTCACCCCCTGCGGGTCACGCCCCGGCCGATGCGTCCCGCGTCGTCATTCCGGGGCATGACCCGAGGTGCATGTCCCGCAGGTGGCGACCTTCTTCCAGCAAAATGAGACCGTCCTCGTGTTTGCGCACGGGGTCGTTCTGTTCGCGCTCGGGTTCGCTGCGTGGCTGCAGCGCCGCCGCGCAACGCGGTTCACCCTCACGTCTTCGCTGATCTGGCTCGCGTCGTACGCATTTCTCGAGGCGCTGGTCATCTGGGGGTTCGTGTTCATCCCCATCCAATCCACATATCTGGCGCCCAGCGCAATCCATGCGCTGGTGGTGCTGCGCGCGGTGCTCCAGTCGGTGGCGGTGGTCTTCCTGCTGCAGTTCGGGCTGCGGCTCGTGCCATGGACCCGGCAGCGTCTGCGGGCATTCTCCGTGGCCTCGGTCATCGCGTGGGTCGCCATCATGATCTCTGCCACGGCGGCCGCGGGCAATCTGGGCTGGAACGTTCTCGAGTGGGAAGACACCACCGCAGCGTTGTCGCGGTATGTGTTTCTCATCCCGGGCGCTCTGCTGTCGGCCTACGGCATGTGGCGGCAGCGCGACGAGCTGACCCGATCGGGCATGGTGGGAATCCGTCCGTACGCAGCGCTCGCAGCCGCCGCGCTCGTGGTCTATGCAGTGGTGGGCGGGATCATCGTGGAGCCCGCGCCGTGGGCGCCAGGGGGAATCGCGAATGAGTCGGGCTGGTTTGCCACCACCGGCCTACCGCTTGCGGTGCTGCGTGGCCTGGTGGCACTCGCACTGCTCCTGGCGGTCATCAAACTGCTCGACATCTTTGAGGTGGAGGCCAAGCAGCAGATCGAGACGCTCGACCGCGCCCGGCTGGTGGCCGAGGAGCGCGCGCGATTCGGCCGCGACCTCCACGATGGCACCATCCAGTCGATCTACGCATCCGGGCTGCACCTCGAGGCCGTCGCGCTCAATACCGATGATGCCGACACCCGCGAGGAGATCCGCCGGGTCGTGGGAAGCCTGAACGCCACCATCGACGGCTTGCGTGGGTACATCCGCGGCCTCCAGGCGCCCGACGGCGGGCCGGCCGGTATCGCATCAGACCTCGACCGCATCGTGCACGACTTCGCCGACGACTCGCACGTGGAGGTGACCTTCCGGGTGACGGGCCAGGAGTCGTGCGGGCCGCTGCCCGAGGATGCCGGTCAGCACCTGGCGCACATCCTGCGCGAATCGCTGGCGAATGCCGCACGTCACGCCGGCCCGTGCGCGGTGAGTGTGCGTCTTACATTCCGGCCGGACGAGATCGATCTGGTGGTTGCGGACACAGGACAGGGCATTCGTGATGAGATCGCCGGTGAAGTTACGCCGGGCCATGGCAACGGACTGAGAAACATGCATGAACGCGCCCGGTGGCTTGGAGGCCGTATCGTGATCGAGCCGGGGCCGTCTGGCGGCACCCGGGTGGTACTGGCAGTACCGCTGGATGATGTCGAGTCAACCGAGATGCCCGCCACCAGGCAGGGCATCGCGACCGAGGTGATGAGCTGATGAGCACGATTCCGAGCCCGACCGATCCGATCCGGGTCCTGATCGTCGACGACCACCACGTGGTGCGCCTTGGCCTCAGGTCGCTGCTCTCTCACACTGGCGGGTTTCGCGTGGTGGGCGAGGCGGGGTCTGTCGCCGAGGCCGTACAGATGGCCGCGCAGCTCACCCCCCATGTCGTGCTGATGGACATTCGCCTGCCGGATGGATCCGGTGTGGACGCCTGCCGCAAGATCAAGCAGGAGAACGATGAGATCAGCGTCGTAATGCTCACCTCGTACTCCGACGAGGAGGCCATTGTGGGTGCCGTGATGGCCGGTGCATCGGGCTACCTGCTCAAACAGGCCGATGCCGAGCGCCTCACTCAGGCGATTCGCGATGCCGCGTCGGGTGCATCCACGCTCGACCCCCGCGCCACCGGGGCGCTCCTCTCGCAGTTCCGGGAGCTCTCCGCCAAGCAGGCCGAGGCCGAACTGGCGGGGCTCACCGATCGCGAGCGCCGAATGCTCACCCTCATTGCAGAGGGCTACACCAACCGTGCCATCGGAGAGGTGCTGCACCTCTCCGAGAAGACGGTGCGCAACCACGTGTCGCAACTGCTTCGCAAGCTCGGTTTCCAGCGCCGCTCGCAGGCCGCTGCGTGGGCTGGCGAGCGGCGCCTCGAGCTGCCCCCGGAGTGATGTCCCCGGGCAGCTCGTCCCACTAGCTGTTCTTGCTCATCCACTCCCGAAGCTTGTCGAACTGTGCGGACTGTTCACGCAGCTTGTTGATCTCCGCATCCTGCGCGCGCAGCAGATCGCCCAGATCCTTGACGGCCGATTCCAGGCGGGCGAGGATTACGGCAGTGCTGCCGGTGCTGTGGGATCCAGCCGGCTGGCCGGGCCCACGCTTGGCGCGCGTGGCCACCGTGCCCCGCTTGCGGGCGATGCGGTAGTAGTTGGCGGCCACGGTTCCCGCGCGACGGCCAGTGCGGTCAGAGATGCGTTCGAATGCGTCGCTGCGGGTCATGGTGCCGCCGGCGGTCATGCGCTCGACTTCGGCAAAGATGCCCTCGGCGATGCCGCCACGTGGCGCCTCGGCTGCCGGTACCGGTACCGGTGCAGGTACCGGGGGCGGGGTCTGGGGCTGCGGTGTGCCGCTGAATGGCGGGTTGCCGTGGGACTGCTGATCCATCAGTGAACTCCCGGGTGATCCGCAGACATGTGAGATACATATAAACGCGGAGTGTCACTTCATCGTATGACACATCGAATGACATACATGTTGCATGTTCAGTTATGCGTTACGCGGGGAAGATGGCCATCACGGCCGTGAAGCCGTGCAGGTGGGTGCGGCCACACACCGGTCCGATCTCGCCGTTGCAGAAAAGGCCACCCAGTGGGATTTCACCGAGCACGTCTGCAGTCGCGAGCGCGTCGTGGTGCGGATCGGGGAACAAACGCGTGCCGCGGCCATTGCACGAAAAGAGCAGTGCCCCTCCCGGTGCACCTGCGGTCGTGCCACGCGCGGCGGCCAAAGCGGCGCGGAGGTCTGCGTCGGCCGAGAGGTGGTCGCGTACCTGCAGGCGCATCACCTGACCCACCCGCACATGCTCACCCACCGCGATCGCGCCGGTACCGGGGTCGCCGCCAAGCATGCCGCGGATAAGGAAGTCGCCCTGCTCGTATTCGGGGCGGTTCTCATCGATGACGATGCCGGCAAGGATTCCCTGTTCCACCAGGCGACGCTCATCTGCCGGAAGGGCCTCGACGACCTCGCGCACGCGCTCGAGCGCCGGGCGACCTGCGAGTTGCCTGATGATTCCCTCGCCCCCGTCGGTGATGGTCATCTCGGGGCCAATGGGGCGGCAGCCCTGCGACACGAGAGGCGTGACGCCCGAGAGCGCAATCCCCACCGCCCCGGAACGGGTCACCCTCTGGTTGAGGATGAGGCGGTGCTCGCCCGGGGCCTGGCCACCCGAAGCCATGCCCCCGGTCACCTCGCGTGCCATCCCTCCGCCATCCGGTCCGGCGAGCGCATCGGGCGGGAAGCTGAACGGATCCGCCAGCAGGATCACCGTCTGGTCTCCTTGCAGATCGGGGGGTGCGGAGGGGTCTATGGCAGGTGGCCAGCCCACCATCACGGGCCCCCCGTCGGGTGCCTGACCCGGGTCGAGAATGAATGAGTCAATGGCGGCATCGGGGAGTGACGCCGCCCAGAGGGTCAGCGCGGGCCCGTGCTCGATTTCGCGGGCGGTGCCGATGACCCCCTCTGCAGTGCAGCCGATCAGGTGCGTGGGCCCGAGCCCAACGCCGATGACGGATGCGATACCGGCGGCATCGGCCATGAGATCAGGGGTGGCGAAGACCACGGCGAGGTCGGGTGCGGCGCCACCGAGGCCCGCCCGCACTGCGGCAACGGCCTCGGTGGCCGCGTCGCGTCCGGTCTCCCGCGTGCTGATGGCAGATGCAAAGGTATTCATGACTCCAAGTGTCGCCTATTGCAGTCGGATGAGGGCCCGGGTCGGGGCACGGCGCTCCGGGATTCCCCCATATGTGGCACCACCCCTTGACAGGGCGGGTCCGTACTGGTCTGGTTCACCCGAATGGGACGCATGTCGGGCACTCGCGCGGGACGGCTTCTCCGATGAATCGCCGTATGACCCGTGGCCGTCGGCTTCTGCTGAGGGTCGTCGCGACACTCGGGGTGCTCACCTGGCTGCTCGCCGTGCTCACCTGGACGTCATTTGGTCGGGCGACCGAATCGGGCGGCTTTGCGGACATCACCGTGGAGGCGATCCAAAGCCCCGCCGGTCTCACCGGTACATCGGACGCCGTCGTGACCGTGGTGGATACGTATGTCATTGGCAAGGGCGGCTCGGTCTCGGCGGCAGGAGAGTCCACCCTGCGCGCTGCGGTGCAGTCGCTGCTTTCGCAGCCGGACATCGGCACACTGCTCGTACCCGCGATTGATCAGGCCCGGACCCGTCTTGAGGACCGCCCGGACGGCGGCGTCACGATCAATCTGGGCGCTTTGCGCGACCGCCTCGTCACCGCGCTCGATGCGACCGCACCGCAACTCGCTTCGCAGATCCCCCCCGCTGCCGATCTCACCGTGACCGTCACCCCGGAGCAGGTCCCGTCGGGCGTCTCGACCGCTGCCGGTGCGCTGAACACACTTCGCCTGCTGCCCCTGTGGCTGGCCGTCGCCACGATCGTGCTGCTGGGCATCGGCCTGCTGGTCACAGACGATCGCGCGCGTACATCGCGCCGTCTCGGCATCGCCTTCATCGCGGTGGGCATCGCGCCGATTCTGCTGCGCCTTATCGTGCCTCCGATTGTGGGCGGCGCCGTGGGCGAAGGGAATGCCGGCGACACTGCGGCGGCCGCCACGGTGGCGACGGTCGCCAACTGGTGGATTGCCCTGATCGTCACGGTGGTCATCGGTGTCGCGATGCTGGTCGCCGGAATGCTGCTTCGCAGACCAGCGCGTGGGCGCCGGGGCCCAATCGTTCTCGGCCGCTAGGCCGCGTCGGGGTCAAGCGGGTCAAGCGGGTCATGCGGGTCAAGCGGGTCAAGCGGGTCGAGCGGGTCGAGAAGGGCATGGGCCTCGAGGCCACGGCCTCCCGGCACCATCACGTCACGCGGTCCCCCAGCCAGCATGTCCGGTACATCGAACCCGGCGTTCCTCAGCAGGAACGATGGGATTCCGGCATTGGCGAGCATGCCCTGGAGCATCTCGCCCTCGGCCTGATTGGCAACGATTGCCACCCGCACCCACTCGGGCCGGTGCTCCGAGCGCGGCCGTCGCCGGAAGAGCGCGCTCATGCCGGGGCCGCTTCCGCCGGCCTGGCGCTACGGGGTACGGGCGGCGGCGGCAGGCCCAGTGAGGCCATGCGGATGAGCAGTGCACCCGCGGCGAACCCGGCCACGTGGGCCCAGTAGGCGGTCCCCGTCTCGGCGCCTCCGAGCGCTGCCACCAGTTGGTAGCCGAACCAGGCGACCAGCAGTATCCACGCGGGCAGCCTCAGTGGAATGATGATGACGAGTGCCCAGACGCGTGCGGATGGGAACAGCACGATGTACGCCCCCAGCACTGCGGCCACCATGCCCGACCCGCCGATGATCGGGTTGGTGGAAGTTGACGAGGCGAGCGCCTGCACCACGAGCGCCAGCGATCCGCAGGCGAGCACGAATGGCAGGAATCGCACGCGCCCGAGCCGGGCCTCAACGGACGCACCGAAGACCCACATAAACAGCACGTTGCCGAGAATGTGCCACCACGAGGCATGCAGGAATTGCGCGGTAACGACCTCGATCCATCCCTGATGGTCGGCGTTGATCAGGGCGCAGGGGTCGGTGGTGGAGCCCGCGCCATGGACGAGGTTCTCAGGCACCACGCCCCAGCGGCAGTCGAACGCCTGGCTCGAATCGGCGATGTTGCCGTCGTCGGGGCGCAGCAGCTGCACGATCCACATCGCCACCCATATGGCGATGATGGTGATGGTGAGGACCGGTGCCCGGCGGTTCGGGACGTCGTCGGCGAGGGGCAGCATGGTCCCGCCAGGCCTCCTAGCCCAGCAGGTGCATCAGGAGCGCGGCCTGCACGTACAGGCGGTTCTCCGCCTCGTCCCAGATCGCGCTCCGCGGGCCGTGGTACACCGACCGGGTGATCTCCAGGCCGTCGTGCGCCGGAAGCGGATGCAGGGCGATGCAGTCGGGTGCGGCGGCGGCCATGAGCGCGTCATTCACCTGATACGGGGTGAACACGGAGATCCGCTGCGCCTCTTCGGCCACGTCGTCGCCCATTGACACCCATACATCGGTATAGATCGCCCGGGCATCGGTGACTGCCTCGCGCGGGTCCTCCGTGACGCGTACGAAGCCACCGTGCTCGCGTGCGATGGCATCGCATACGGCGACCACTTCGGGGTCGGGCATGTATCCCGACGGGCAGCCGGCCACGATCTCCATGCCCATCTGTGCACCCACCACCATCAGCGAATGGCAGCAGTTATTGCCATCGCCGACATAGGCGGCACGGATGCCACGCGGGTCGCCAAAGCGCTCGCGGATGGTCATGACGTCAGCCAGCCCCTGGCAGGGATGATGGGCGTGGGTGAGAGCGTTGATCACCGGCACGTCTGCGTGCTCGGCCAGCTCCATTACCTTGCCGTGATCCACCGTTCGGATGACGATGGCGTCAACGAACCGCGACAGCACCTTGGCCGTGTCCTCAATGGTCTCGCCGCGCCCAAGCTGCATGTCGCGGCCGGCCAGCACGACCGGGTGTGCCCCCAGACGTGCGATGCCCACCTCAAACGACACACGGGTTCGGGTGGAGGGCTGCTCGAAGATCAGGGCGATGGATTTCCCGGCGAGCGCTGCGGGCCACTCTGGTGTGGTCTTCAATTGGTCGGCCAGGTCGAGAACGTCCCTCACCGCATCTGCGGGGTGATGCATGAGAGAGAGCACTGAGCGGCTCTGGATGGCCGGGTGGGGCGTCACGTTCGTCACGCTGGCAGCGTATCGCGCCGACCCCGGGCGGCATTGGCATGTGATGCGCCACCATCCCCTGACGGCCGTCAGCGAATGGAGCAGATGTGGGCGTGGGGTGGTGGGTGCTCATCGGTATCGCAGCAGCCCTTGCGCTGGTGATGCTGTACGACGTGCTCCAGCGCCGTCGCGCCGTGCTTCACAACTGGCCCGTCATCGGGCACCTTCGGTACATCCTTGAGGCGTTCGGTCCGGAACTGCGGCAGTACATCGTCACCAACAACGACGATGAGCGGCCATTCAACCGAAATCAGCGGCGCTGGATCTATGCGACGTCGAAGGGTGAGAACAGCTCATTCTCATTCGGCTCTGACGCCGTATTCGAGCGTTCACCGGGCTACATCCTCATCAGTCCCACCGCATTTCCCGCCCCGCCCCCTGCGGCCGGGGATCCCGATGACTGGCCACTGGCGTCGGCGAAGGTGCTCGGCGGGCCGCGCATGCGGCCCGGGGCCTTCCGTCCACGATCGGTGGTGAACGTGTCGGGAATGTCATTCGGCGCGCTGTCGGCAACGGCAGTGCGTGCCATGAACGAAGGCGCGCACCTGGCCGGGTGCCTGCACAACACGGGGGAGGGGGGCATCTCACCCCATCATCTCCATGGCGGGGAACTGGTACTGCAGTTGGGCACGGGCTGGTTCGGAGCGCGCGACGAGCGGGGGCGCCTGAGCATTCCGCACCTGCTCGAGAGCATCGACGGCCATCCCGTGCGGGCGATTGAGTTGAAGCTGAGCCAAGGGGCCAAGCCCGGGCTCGGCGGCATGCTCCCCGCGCGCAAGGTGACCCCCGAGATCGCACGCATCCGCGGTGTGCCGGCGGGTGTGGACTGCGTGAGCCCATCGGTGAATCCCGACTTCCATGATGCCGACGGCATGCTGGATGCGGTAGAGCGCATCGCCGAGGCCACCGGCCTCCCGGTGGGCATCAAGTCGGCAGTCGGCATGCCGGGCTTCTGGGACGACCTCGCGCGACTCATGGAGTCAGGTACTCGCGGTGTGGACTTCATCACCATCGATGGTGGCGAGGGCGGCACCGGGGCGGGCCCGCTGGCATTCGTAGATCACGTGGCGCTGCCGTACCGCCTCGCGCAGGGGCGTGCCTATCGCGCGCTCGCCGAGCGCGGGCTCCAGCATCGCGTCACGTGGATCGGCTCGGGGCGTCTGGGTCTGCCCGAGCAGGCGGTGATGGCATTCGCGCTCGGTGCCGACATCATCAACGTGGGGCGCGAGGCCATGATGTCGGTGGGGTGCATTCAGGCGCAGCGGTGCCACACCGGCCGGTGTCCCACAGGTATCGCGACCCAATCGGCGTGGCTGCAGCGCGGCATGGATCCGTCGCTGGCGTCGGTGCGTCTGGCGGCCTACGTGGTGGGCCTGCGGCGCGAGGTCACCCGGCTCGCGCGCACCACCGGGTGTGCCCATCCCGCTCAGGTGACCCTCGACCATATTGAGATCCTCGAGGGCGATGCGGTGGTGCCGGCAACGGGACGGTACGACGTGCGTCCCGAGTGGGCGGTACCCCCCGGCGCCTGACCCGCACTGGGGTCAGGCCCCGGCGAGTGGTCCCTGTGCCCAGCCGGCTCCCAGGCGCATGGCCAGGTCGATGTCATCAGGAGATGCGATGCCTTCGTCCGCGAGACGCCGTGCCTCATCGAGCGCTGCCGCGTAGTAAACGGCCGCGATGACCGACTCGGCGCCGAGCGGCACCGGGTCGGTGTCGGGAACGAGCCCCGCCCCTGTCTTGCGCCCAAGGTCGCCGGCCGCCACAAGGGGGGCGAGGGTGCCCGAATCATCAAACCGGTCCCCGTATGCCCGCTCCAGATCGCTGCGGATGCTCTCAAGAACGTCGAGCCCCACCAAGTCACCGAGCGCGAATGGGCCCATGGGTGCGGGCCCGCCCTCCGACACCATCATGTCGGCGGTACGACGATCGACCGGCGCCGCCGCCGCGGCCCGATAGGCCTCTGCCATCGCGCGTACGAGCACCCGATTGACCACAAAACCCGGGCACTCGGCCACCCGGACCGGCTCCTTCCCGAGCGCCCTGGCCAGGTCGCAGGCGCGGGCGATGGTTGCCGCGTCGGTGGCCGCCCCGGCGATGACCTCGACCAGACGCATGGCGCTGGCGGGGTTGAAGAAGTGCAGGCCGATGAGGCGACCGGGCTCGGTGGTGGCGTCGGCCAGCGCCGTGACCGAGAGGCCGGAGGTGTTGGTGGCCACCAACGCGCCGGGGCGTACTGCGGCATCGATATCGGCGTGCACGCGGATCTTGAGGGCCAGATCCTCCGGCACCGCCTCAATCACCGCGTCGACGCCGCCGATGTCGGCGATGCCGTTGACAGCCGTGATGCCTGCCGCCACGGCCGCTGCTTCATCGCTGCCCATCCGGCCGCGCTCCACGCGGCGCTCAGCGATGGCGATGGCACGGTCGCGTCCGGCATCCGCGCGGGCGCGGTCGGCGTCGGCCAGCAGCACGGTGAAACCCTGGGCTGCAGCAACGTGGGCGATCTCCGCCCCCATGGTGCCGCCGCCGACGATTCCGATTGTCGCGATGTCGTTCATGTGTCGAGTGTAAGTGACGTCCGGCAGCGCCGGTAACTTCGTGAAAACCGGATGTCCCGTCCGGTTCACCGCATCACACGGTGAAGAACCCACCCGCACACGACGTTGTTCACGGGCCCGCAATGACCACGCGGTACCGGCAGCGTCGCCTCATTCTTCTGGTGGCACTGCTTGTCGCCACGGTGATTCCGATCATCGGCGTTGGTGCATGGTGGCTCTGGCCGCTGCTGGTCATCCCGGCCGTCCTCGCCGCACCGCTTGCGGGTGCCGTTGGTCTGATCGCCACGCTTCTGGCTGCCGCAGTGGCGCTGGCCGCCGCATCGGCCGGACAGGTGAGCGCTGGCGAAATCACCGCCGGGTTCGTGGCCGTGGTTGTGCTGGCCGCCCTCGGGGCCGCACATGCCGGGATGGCCGAGGGGCTGGCGTTCGGCCGGCGTGATGCCGACGACGATCTTGGTCGCCGTCCCAGTGGGCTCGCGCCCCTCGATGTGTTTGACCTCATCGCCGACCGCGACTGCCGCAGGGCCGCCGAAGACGGCGGACCGGTGAGCCTCGCGCTTGTCGGCATCACCGACCTCGATGACATCGGCACGATTCATGGCGGTGCGGTGCGCGACGCCCTACTGGACGCGGCCAACCATGGTGTCGCCCGCGTGATCTCACCCTCCGACCTTGTGGTGGACATGGGTGATGGGCGCTTCATGGCACTGGTCTCGGGGCCCGCGGAGCGGGCGCGCGAGGCGGCAGATCGTATTGCCATCGCCATTGAGGCCGTGCATGTGCGGGCAGGAGGGGGCGCACGTGTGTCGGCGGGCGCGGTTGCCACCGGCGTCGCCCAGTGGGCCGATGGCGATCAGGGTATGGAGGGAATGCTGACGCGCGCCGAGTCGGCACTGATACCCGCGCCGCGCATGCCCCTTGGCATCACCGGCGACGCCGAGACGGGTGAGTTCAGGTCCGTCGCCGTCGCCGACGCCGCGTAAACCGGGCCACCACGGCACCAAGCCCGGCACCGGCGGCGATGTCGAGGGGCTCGTGATCGGCTGACGCCACCCGTGCTGCCAGACCGGCACCGGCGGCAATGAGGGCAAGCGTGCCGAGCAGCGGCTTGTCGCGCACGACCACAAGCGCGATCGCCGTTGCGGAGGCTGCATGGCGACTCGGAAAGCCCCCGTCGTCACGGGACCCGGGCCGTGGTCGGCCAATGCCATCACGTGCCGCGCGGGCGATGCCCGCTGCCAGACCGCCCGCGGCGAGCGCACGCAGGCCGGTGGCGCGTGAACCCGGCGACACCAGGAGAGCCCCGACGAGCAGTTGGAACGCGGGGCCGGTGGCATTGGCCACCAGCCGTGCGACCTCAGGGCCACCTTCGATACCAGCCACTCGCGCACGGGCCGCAGCACCAATGCGACGATCGGCGCGCAGAACCGCGGACGTAATCTCGGGCGAGGGCACGCCGTCACGCTACGAGACGTCCCGGATGCCCGCCCGGGGCTACGCTCACCTCGTGCGGATTCCGGTCATCCTCGTTGCTCTTGCGCTTATCCCCACGGCTGCCGGTCTTGCCGGATGTGGCGCATCGGTGGGAGGGGAATCCGGGGCGCAGCTGGTACCCACGGCACAGCGCGAGTCTGCGGCGCATCTGGCCGTGCCGGCGCTTGAGGGTGCGGGGACGCTGGCGGTGGGTGTGCCGGGGCCACGACCCACCGTGGTGAACATGTGGGCGTCGTGGTGCGGTCCGTGCCGCAAGGAGATGCCCGATGTGCAGCGCTTTGCGACGACGCATCCTGCGGTGAGGGTGGTGGGTGTTGCGGTGAATGACTCCATGGACGACGCCCGGGCATTCGCACGTGAGGTGGGAGTGAAATTCCCCCTCGGGTTCGACCGGGGCGACGCCGTTGCCGATGCCTACGCGGTGAGCGGCCTGCCGACCACGGTGGTGCTTGACCGCGAGGGGCGGCTGGCCGCCACATGGCCCGGCCCGGTGACCAGTTCTGACCTCGCGCGGCTCACGGCCCCGCTGGTGGCGCGCGGCTGATCCGAGGCCACGTGCATACTCCCGGCGTGGGCATCGACGAACGCGTCAACGAGCACTGCCGCCGCCATGGGCTACTGCCCTCTGGGGTGGGCGTCCTTGCAATGGTATCCGGCGGCGCCGATTCGACGTGCCTCATGCACCTGCTCCCCCGCCTGCATGATGGTCCGGTGCACGTGCTTGTGGTCGACCACGGCCTACGCGCGGCAGCATCCGACGAGGCTGATGGGGTCGTTGCAGCCGCAGAGGGGCTCGGTCTCACCGTTCATCGCGTCGCACTCGGTCTGGACGCCGGACCTGCCGCAATGGAGCGTGCCCGTGATGCCCGGCTGGCCGTCGCGGAGGAGATCAGGCGTCGCGAGGGGCTCGATCTCGTGGCGACCGGACACACACGGACCGACCACGCCGAGACGATCATCTTCCGCATCGCCCGTGGTACGGGCCGTACGGGCGCGCTGGGCATCGCCCCGCGCAGAGATGCGCTCATCCGCCCCCTGCTCACGCTGTCCCGGCACGAAACCCGCGAGTGGTGCGAATTGGCAGGCGTGGGCTTCACGGACGACCCGACGAATGAGGATCTGGCGACCGCACGGGCACGCGTGCGCCATGGGGCGATGCCCGCGCTCAGTCGCGTGCACCCAGCGGCCGAGGCGCATCTGGCCCGGCTCGCCGACCTGCTGCGTGACGAGTCCGAGGTGATTGACGCCGCCGCCGCTGCCGCGTGGGATCGCTGCGCCCGCGACGGTGGCCTGGGCGCTCGCGATCTGGCCGCCGAGCCCGCTGCGCTGGCGCGCCTCGTGGTGCGCAGGCTTATCGCCGAGTCGGGGCTGCCATCAGACGCGCTCGGGTCGGGGCCGGTGGAGCGCGTACGCGCCCGTGCCGCCCGTGGCCGCGGGCGCGATGAAATCCCCGGGGGGGTCGCGGTGATTGAGCGCGGAGTGCTCTTGGTGTCACCGCGCGTGACGGATGCCGGTGGCATCGGGGCCGCGGCGTGACCGCACAGGTACCGGGCGAGGTCATCCTCACACGCGAGCAGATCCAGGGGCGCGTGGCGGAGATGGCCGCTGAGGTGTCGGTCGACTACGCCGGCCGCGACCCGCTGATCATCGGCATTCTCAAGGGCGCGGTGTTCTTCACCGCCGACCTGGTGCGCGAGATGTCCATCCCCTGCGAGTTCGACTTCATGGCGGTGTCGTCGTATGGGTCGGCCACGCACTCGTCGGGTGTGGTGCGCATCACAAAGGATCTCGATACCGCGATTGAGGGCCGGCACGTGCTGGTGGTCGAAGACGTCATCGACTCGGGTCGCACGCTGCGCTATCTCATGCGCAACCTCGCGTCACGCGAGCCGGCATCACTCGAGGTGTGCGCCCTGCTGGCCAAGCCTGCAGCCGATCGCCTCGACCTGCGCACGCGCTACGTGGGCTTCAGGTTGCCCGACGTGTTTGTGGTGGGTTACGGGCTGGACGTGGATGAGCGCCACCGTGAACTTCCGTATATCGCCGCGCTGGGCGACGCAACTGGTGCGTAGCGACCGTCGGATTCCCGCGTTCGCCGGTCGCTGCTACCCTCGTCGTCTGTCACCGAGCGGGAGTTAACCGCTGAGCCGGTTCTTCAAGAGCGCCGCATTTCCCATTCTGATCGTCGTGCTGCTCGCCTTCGTGGCGCAGAAGCTCGTGACCTCGAGTTCGCAGGCGTCCGATACGCCCACGTTCACGGGCTTTCAGCAGGACCTCGCCACCGGCAAGGTCTCGCGCGTCACCATGCAGACGAAGGATCAGAACCTCGAGGTCACGCTGAAGGACGGCAAGACCTACGTGACCGGCTACCCGGATAACTACGGGGCGCAGGTGACCGAGTCGGTGGACACCGCCAAGGTGCCATTCGTTGTGGAGGGCCGGGGCGGATCGGCATGGTGGGGATTCCTCATCACGCTGGCGCCGTTTGCGCTGTTCTTCGTATTCTGGATATTCCTCATGAACCAGATGCAGGGCGGCGGCTCCAAGGTGATGAGTTTCGGCAAGAGCCGCGCCAAGCGAATGGCGCCGGACCAGCCCAAGATCACCTTCCGCGACGTCGCCGGTGCAGACGAGGCCGTGGAGGAGCTGGAGGAGATCAAGGAGTTCCTCGAGGCCCCCAAGCGGTTTCTGGCGCTGGGTGCGCGTATTCCCAAGGGTGTGTTGCTCTACGGGCCCCCGGGCACGGGCAAGACGCTCCTGGCCCGTGCGGTCGCAGGTGAGGCCGGTGTGCCGTTCTTCTCGATCTCGGGCTCCGACTTCGTGGAGATGTTCGTGGGCGTCGGCGCAAGCCGAGTGCGTGACCTCTTTGAGCAGGCGAAGCAGAACTCCCCGTGCATCATCTTCATGGATGAGATTGACGCGGTTGGCCGTCACCGCGGTGCGGGCATGGGCGGCGGGCACGACGAGCGCGAGCAGACGCTCAACCAGTTGCTGGTGGAGATGGATGGGTTCGAGTCGAAGGACAACATCATCCTCATCGCCGCCACCAACCGTCCGGACATCCTTGACCCGGCACTTCTCCGTCCCGGCCGCTTCGATCGCCAGATCATGGTGGACCGCCCCGACCGTGCCGGCCGCGCCGAGATCCTGCGCGTGCACACCCGCGGCAAGCCCATCTCGAAGGACATCGACCTCGACACGCTGGCGGGACAGACCCCGGGGTTCACCGGCGCCGACCTGGCCAACCTGGTCAACGAGGCCGCGCTGCTGGCCGCGCGCAAGGATAAGAAGATCATCGACGAGTTGGAGCTGGAGGAGGGCATTCTCCGGGTCATCGCCGGCCCCGAGAAGAAGAGCCGCCTGCTCTCCGACAAGGAGCGTGTGGTCACCGCGTACCACGAGATGGGCCACGCAATCGTGGGCCACTTCCTGCCGAACGCCGACCCCGTGCACAAGATCTCCATCGTCAGTCGCGGGCAGGCCCTGGGCTACACCATCTCGATGCCCGCCGAGGATAAGTTCCTCATCACCAAGGCCCAGCTTGAGGACACCATGGCGATGACCCTGGGCGGCCGTGCCGCCGAGGAGCTGGTGTTCACCGAGATCACCACGGGTGCGGCGAACGATCTGGAGAAGGTCACCGCCACGGCCAAGCAGATGACCATGCGCTTCGGCATGAGCGAGAAGCTCGGGCCGCGGGTGCTGGGCCATGCGCACGGCGCGCCGTTCCTCGGCCGCGACATGCACTCCGAGCCCGATTACTCCGACGAGATCGCCCGCCAGATCGACTTGGAGATCCGTCGCATCATTGAGGAGGCCTACCAGCGCGCGAAGGACATCCTGTCTGAGCACCGCGCGGACCTCGAGAACGTCACGCAGGTATTGCTGCGACGCGAGACCATCGAGCGCGAGGAGTTCCTGCGCCTTCTCGACGGTGAGGACGAGGCCGATGTCTTCCGCGTGAAGGACGAGCGTGCCCGCCAGAACGCCGCTGAGGCCGAGCGCGAGGCCGCTGAGGCTGAGGCTGAGGCCGAGGCAACGTCGCGCCGCCTGCCCATGCCGCCTCCGGCGCCCGGCCAGGCCGGCACCGCCGGCGCGTAGCAGTACCTGCTGAGCGGGCCCGTGTGACGGGTACGCTTTCGCGCATCAGCGATCCGCTCTCATGGCTGTGCGCCCCGTGCGTAATGGGCATCCTCAACGTCACGCCCGACTCGTTTGCCGACGTGGGGCGCCACGCCGGGGCCCCGGGCGCGGCGGCACGGATTCTGGCCGTGGCCGCGGAGGGCGCCGCCATCTGCGACGTGGGGGCCGAAAGCACGCGTCCGGGTGCGCAGGCCGTACCGGCATACGAGGAACTGCGCCGTCTGGAGCCCACGCTGGCCGCGATCGCCGCCGGCGTTGATATCCCCATCTCAATCGACACACGGCATGCCTCCACCGCCCGCGCGGCCATTGATGCCGGGGCCGTGCTGGTGAACGACGTCAGCGCGGGCGCCGATCCCGGAATGTTCCCGCTCGTGGCCGATCGCGGCAGTGCGATCTGCCTCATGCACATGCGCGGTGAACCCCCCACGATGCAGGACGACCCCCGCTACGACGACGTGGTGGACGACGTGCGCGCCTTTCTCGAGGCCCGGCTCGAGGCCGCTGTGTCGGCCGGTATTGCCGAGGCCCACGTGCTTCTCGATCCGGGCATCGGCTTCGGGAAGACGCTCGAGCACAACCTCGCGCTGCTTCGCGGGATTCCCGCCATTGCCGCGCTCGGGCGCCCCGTCGTGGTGGGGGTATCCCGCAAGGGCATGATCGGCGCGATCACCGGGCGTGAAATTGAGGACCGGCTGGCCGGTTCGCTCAGTGCGGGTCTCTGCGCCGTGGCGGGTGGGGCCGCAGTTCTGCGGGTGCATGATGTGTGCGAGACGGTCGATGCGCTGGCCACGTGGACGGCGATCAATGGGGGAGATGCGGCATGAGCGACCTGGTAGTGAGTATCAGCGGACTTGAGATTGTGGGCCATCATGGGGTGCACCCGGAGGAGCGTGTGCTGGGCCAGCGGTTCGTGGTGGATGTGGAGATGTTTCTTGCACATGACGGCGCGGCGACCACCGACGCCCTCACCGATACCGTGGACTACGCGACGCTGTGCGATGACATCTCGGCCATCGTGGCGGGCGAGCCCGTGGCGCTTCTTGAGCGCCTTGCGCGTCTCGTGGCCGACCGGGCGCTCGCCGATCCTGCCGTGCGTGCGGTCACCGTGACAATCGCCAAGCCCCACGTGGCGATCCCGCATGTGCTCGATGACGTATCGGTCTCGCTCCACGCTGTGGCTGACGGGTCCTGATGCAGTTCTGGCTGGGTCTGGGGTCGAACCTCGGCGATCGGGTTGCGGCGCTGCAGGCAGGGATCGACACCCTCGCCGCCGCAGGCGTCGTGGCCGACGCGGTGAGCGGTGTGTACGAGACCGCCCCGCAGGACCTGGCCGACCAGCCGGCATTCCTGAATGCCGTCATCCGGACCCGCACCGACCTGGATCCGCCAGCGGTCCTGGCCGTGGCCAAGCGGGTGGAGCACGAGGCGGGTCGCAGTGCCGGTCCCCGCTACGGCCCGCGCCCGCTCGACGTGGACTTGCTGACATGGGAGGGGGGCGAGTGGCACACCTCTGACCCCGATCTGGTCATCCCGCATCCACGCATCCGCGATCGGCGCTTTGTGCTTGTACCTCTGGTGGAGG
>JBAXJA010000004.1:0-37436 GCA_037138115.1 Thermoleophilia bacterium
CGCCATCGGGGAGCGGCGGACCCGGACTCCAGCCGAACAGCCGGAACACCGGCATGCCGAGGGCGAGCACCGCGTCATATGGCTGCAGGGCACCCCGGATACCCGCGGCAAACCGCGGCATGGGGCCCGCCCACATCGGGTCATCCGTGGCCATCGGCACCGTGGCGCCAAACGGCTCCCCCATGACGGGGGCACCGATTCGCGACGCAAACGCCGACAGCGCGTCGCATGCCCCGGCGTGCGTCACGCCGTCGCCCGCGAGGATGATGGGATTGGTGGCACGTGCAAGCAGCGCGGCGGCGGCATCGAGCGCCGCGGGATCCGGCGTGGGCAGTGCACGGCCCGCGCCGGGGGGGACGGCGAGCGCGGAGCTTGGACCCGCCTGCGATTCGAGCGGGATGCTCAGCACCGCCGGGCCCATCGGGGGCCCGAGCGCAGCCGCCACGGCGCGTGACAGTGCGTTCCCAAGATCCGCGGGGTCACGCACCTCCTCTGCGTGGGCTGCGATCGGGGCCGCCATGGCCACGATCTCGCCGCCCAGAAATGGTGCGCCGGGGAGCATTGACGACAACTGCTGACCCACGATCACCAGCAGCGGCACCCGCGACCGGGCGGCGTTGAGCACGCCCGACATTGCGTTGGCCATACCCGGCTGCACGTGCACCAGCGCAACGCCCAGATGCCCGGACGACTGCGCGTAGCCATCGGCCATTCCGATGACCGTTGGCTCGGTGAGCCCCAGAATGAATCGCGGCTGCCCGGGAGCGGCCAGCGCATCCATCAACGGCAGCTCGGTGCTGCCGGGATTGCCGAAGATGACCGTGACCCCCTGCTCGGACAGGGCCTTGAGCAGGGCGTCGGATCCGGTCATCGGCCTAGCGGCTGGTGCCGCCTCCCCCAAAGATCTGGAGGAAGAACAGGAACACGTTGAAGATGTCGAGGAAGATACCGAGCGCGATCGGTACCGCGACGTTGCCGGTGGTGCTGCGCTTCAGGCGCTGGAAATCGAAGGCAGTCCAGAAGGCAAAGATGACCAGACCGAGGATGGCCCAGATCAGTTGGCCACCGGGGATCTGGACGAAGATCATCGCGATGCCGACCACGATGAGCCCGATAAGCGCCCAGAAGAAGAACCGCACGTAGGGCGCCAGGTCGCGTCGGGTGGCGTAGCCCCAGGCACCGAAGCCAGCGATGAACAGCGCCGTCGCACCGGCCGCCTGCCACAGCACCTGTGCACCATTGGCCGCCACGTAATAGTTGAGCGTGGGTCCCACCGCGAGGCCCAGCACGAGGCCGACGGCGAACAGCAGCCCCATGCCGAGGGCACCACTCTGTTTCCTGATGAATCCGGTCGCGAGGATCATTCCCAACGCGACGATCCAGAAGATGAAGCCGGTCCCCGAGGTGAGGTCCTTGCCGACAAAGGCCCCGAGCGCGGTGAATGCGCAGGTGACACCGACCAGAAACATGACGCGCGAGAAGAGGATCTTCTGCGTGACCTTCTCGAGTTCCACTGCCTGGGCCTGCCCGGCAGCGGTCGCCTTGTCGTACCAGCCTGTCTCAGGGGTGTTCTCGGCCACGCGGCCTCTCCTATCCGTCGATCAGCGGGGCCATGCTGAGGCCCGCGCCCTTGAGCTGTTCCCAGATAAGTTCCGCACGCTCCTCGTCGCCTCGCCACACAGTGGCCTGCCCCTTCTTGTGGATGGTATTGGCGAACACCATGCCCTTGGCGTAGTCCACCTCGGGCACGAACTGCGACAGAATCGTGGCCACGCCCTCAAAGGTGTTGTGGCTGTCGTTCAGCACGATCACCGACAAGGGGCGATCGAGCCCGGAACCCGGACCGGCGCCGGTCTCCACCGGGGATACGCGCGGTGGCGTGAGGACATCTGAACCCACGGCGGGGATGATAGCCCGCGGGGTACCGGCACCGCAGGCCCTCGGGCCGGGCTCGCCTGGGCCGACCGCGTGCTGCGCAATCGCATTCAGCGCGTCGACGGTGCATCATCCAACGACTCGGCGATACGACCGGCGATGACACGATGGGGCATTCGCACCACGTTCCATGGCTTTGAGGCAGGGGACTGATGCCGGACATGAAGACAGACGGTCCCGCGTTCAACACGGCCCGGCTCGAGACGTTCTCGGACGCCGTCATGGCCGTTGCCATCACGTTGATGGTGCTGCGTATTGATGCGCCGCAGACGAGCCCGGGCCAGTCGCTCGGTCAGGCGTTCATGCGGGTCACGCTACCCGCCATCATCTACTTCCTCATCACATTCGCGGTGATCGTCATCTTCTGGATACATCACCACGACCTGTTCATCCGCCTGCCCGAATTCACCCCAATTCGCGCCTTCTGGCTGAATATGGGCTTTCTGGCCATGATCTGCCTCGTGCCCTTTGGGCTGGAGTTCTTCAGCGCGCAGAGCAACTCGTACATCACCGTGTCGGTGTACGCCGGGCTCATGGCGCTGGCCGCCCTCTTTATCGGGGCCATGGCGTGGCAGGTCACGGGACACTGGCCCGCCGGGGCGATCATCAGCATCATCGTGTTCCTGCTGGCAATTCCATTCGCCGCTCTGCTTGGTGGCTGGTGCCTTCTCGTCTGGGGGATCAACCATCCCGTCCAGCGCATGTGGAAGGCACGGCACCCGGACGCTGGCGCGAACCCCTAGGGGAATGCGGATGCAGGGTGCTGGCGCTCGGCCTCAGCCCCCCTGCCGCGCTGGTGCAGCTCGGCGCTCATTTCGCCACCGATAAGGATGGTGAGCCCGGTGAGATAGAGAAACACCAGATAGATGACCACCACACCCAGGCTGCCGTAGACGCGGTTGTACGAGCCGAAGTTATCGATGTACAGGCGGAAGAGGTTCGCCACGATCAGCCACCCGGCCACTCCCACCACCGCGCCCGGCACCACCTCGCGCCACCGCACGCCATCCTCGTTGGGGGCGAACCGGTACAGCAGCACCAGGAACACCCAGAAGATGAGCGCCGCGGTCACAGCGACCAGTAGCTGGGCGGTGACCTTGCCCAGTCCAGATGCGTTCACCTGGTCGAACACCCACGTGATGACCACCGGGCCAAGCACCGCCATGATCGTGGTGAGGGCAAATACCACGGCGGTGATGGCCGCAAGCCCCAGCGCCCGGGCCTTTCCGTGCACCCACGGGCGGTGTGCCCGCCCGAGGGCATCGTCGAGCCCGTCGGTGATCGACCCAGTGACGTTACCGGCAAGCCACAGGCCGGCGATCAGTCCGATTGCCAGGAAGATGGCCGACTGGGAGGTGCTGGCCGATGCGGCCTGCAGAAGGCTGTCCAGAAAACTGGCGACCTGGTCGGGGATGGTGCCCCGCGTGCGGTTGATCAGCTCGGTGTAGTCGGATGGGCTTGCAATGAGCCCGAGCACCGATACCAGCACGAACATAAATGGGATGGATGCCAGAAATGCCACGTAGGCGAACTGGCTGGCACGGGCCATCTGCCCATGACGGGCGACCCGTGCGGTGACGGCAACCGTAAGGGTCCACAGCGCCCGCAGGCCACTGGACACCCGGCCCGGCACCGACGGACCTACCGCGACTGCGACAGCAGCACGGCCAGGTCGGCGTACGACAGGCCGTTGGACTGCGCGGGGAGACCCAGATCGTGGTCGAGCGCGGTCGCCAGGGCCCGGGCGCGCGACAGGACCGCGTCATGCACGGGCTGCCCGGGGGCGGCATCGGCGATGCGCTTGGCCTCGTTGCGCAGCTGGTTCAGATCGGCCGCCGGTGAGTTGAACACCGGCTTCTCGGCCGGGGTCCATGTGGGTGCATCGGTGAGTGCTTCATTCTCGGTGGTCACGCGGCCCACCTTATCGCGCACCGGGGGGTCAGGCGTCATCCCTCGGGCTCGGTGCCGGGCGGGGCGCGGCCAGATCCATCAGGGCCATCTGGCTCGCGAACGCCGCGACGCCCTCGTCGGGGTGGCGTCGCACCCATTCCCCGTCCGGCTGCAGCACCCATGCATTGGCGGTATCGGCCAGCATCAGGTCGATCAGCGCCACCATCTCATCGGCCAGCGCCGGGTCCTCGATGGGTGTGATGAGCTCGACCCGGTCATCGAGATTGCGCGCCATGAAGTCGGCCGAGCCCATGAGCACACGACGCTCATCACCGCTGTCGAACGCCAGGATGCGCGAGTGCTCGAGGAAGCGCCCCACCACCGAGGTGATGCGGATGTTCTCACTCACCCCGGGGATCCCGGGCAGGAATCCGCAGATACCGCGCACAAGCACCTCAATGGGCACGCCTGCCTGCGACGCACGAAACAGCGCGCGGATGATGGGGCCATCGATGAACGAGTTGAGCTTGAGACGGATATGGCCGGGGTATCCGTCGGCCTGTCGGGCGGTCACATGGTCGATGGCCTCGATAATGCGATCGCGCAGGTGCTCTGGGGCCACGAGCGTGGTGCGGTACTCGGGCGCGTGCGAGAAGCCCGTGAGGTAGTTGAAGAGGTCGGCGACGTCATCCACCACCTCGTCGCGGCAGGTGAAGAGCCCGATGTCGGTGTACAGACGCGCGGTGTTCGGGTGGTAGTTGCCCGTACCGATATGGGCGTAACGGCGAAGGCGGTTGCCCTCGCGGCGTACCACCAGACACAACTTCGCGTGGGTCTTGAGCCCGGGCAGGCCGTACACCACGTGCACACCCGCGCGCTCCAGCGCCTTGGCCCAGCGGATGTTGCGTTCCTCGTCGAAGCGCGCCTTCAGCTCCACCAGGCACACGGTGCCCTTGCCACGCTCGGCAGCACGGATGAGCGCCGGCACGATGGGCGTGTCGCCCGAGGTGCGGTACAGGGTCTGCTCGATGGTCACAACATCCGGGTCTTCCGACGCCTCGCGCACGAACCGTGCGACGCTCGCCTCGAATGAGTCATACGGGTGGTGCACAAGGATGTCGCCCCGGCGGATCTCCGCGAATATGTCGCCCTGCTCGTCGCCATCCATCAGGCGGGCGGGCTCGCGCGGCTCCCACGGTTTGTCCTTCAGATCCGGTCGGTCGCTCCCCGCGACCTGCCACAGGCAGGTGAGGTCGAGCAGGCTCGCGACCGGGTACACGTCGCGGTCGCCAATGCCGATACCGGCCTTGATCTCCTCGAGCAGGGTCTGACTGCTCTCTGCCTCCACTTCAAGGCGCACGGGGCCGCCGAACCGACGACGGCTGAGCTCGTGCTCCACCGCATTGAGCAGGTCGTCGGCCTCGTCGCTGATGGAGAAGTCGGCGTCACGCGTGACGCGGAAGAACACGCGTCGACGGATCTCCATCCCCGGGAAGAGGTTGTCGAGGTGCGCGCCGATGACCTGCTCCACCGGCACCAGGGTCTCGCCGGCCCGGACGAGCCGGGGAATCATGTTGGGTACCTTGATCCGGGCGAACCGCGACTCACCCGTGCGGGGATCGTGCACGTCCAGACCAAGGTTGAGCGCCAGCCCGCTGATGTACGGGAATGGCAGGCCCGGCCCCACTGCCAGGGGAATGAGGATGGATGCCATCTCGCGCTCAAACCGGCGGTCGAGGTCGGCCCGGTCATCGGCGGGGAGATCATTGAGATTGGCGATGACGATTCCCTCCCGCGCGAGGGCGGGGCGCACGTCATCACGCCAACACGCCGACTGGCGGGCGCTCATCACGAGCACGCGTTCGCGGATCCCTGCGAGCACCGCCTCGCGTGGCAGCTGATCGGGCGTGGACGATGGCCGTCCGGCCTCGAGGGCGTCAAGAACGCTTGCAACGCGCACCATGAAGAACTCATCGAGATTGCTCGAGAAGATCGCGAGAAACTTGCAGCGCTCCAGGAGCGGCTGCGATGGATCCTCGGCAAGCTCGAGAACGCGCAGGTTGAAGTCGAGCCACGAGAGCTCGCGATTGACGTAGAGACCTGGATCCGCGAGGTCCCGTGCCTGTGCGCTGGTTGTCGCCATCAGGTGATCATCGCCCATTTCGCTGGGCCGATCCAGCGGGTGTTGTTATCCGGATACCTGCGCCTGCAGGTGGTACGTGGGTCGCACCAGCCGCGTGGCGCCAGCCAGACGCACTTCCAGCACATAATCGCCCGCCTGTGAGGCCGTGTACTTGAGATCCTCCGTACTGCCCGGGTTCACCGCCCCCACCGCCAGCCACTGGCGCGCGAACACAGCGCCGCCGCGGTACACCGGGGAGTTTGGCCGCCAGAGGTACATATCCACGTCGGCCATGTTCGACACCAAGGCCTCGGCCGTGAGTGTCTGCCCGGCGTTCATGTGCACAACTGCACCATCGCGTACGTCTGACCAGGTGCGAAGCCGACCGTACCGCTCGCCCTGAAACTGCCCCTTGGCAATGAGCGCGGGCAGGATCCGGGCATTTGGCGGATCGTCATCGGGCTCGGCGGAATCGTTCACCGGGGTCTTCGCACGAAGCGCCCGCACCAGATCCACCACGCCGGTACCGCGCGCGCGATCGGTGCCGCTGTTGACTGGCCGCGGGGATCCCATGATGAGCTCAGTCACCTGTGACGGGCTCAACGTGGGGCGGGCGGCCAGCAGGCGGGCGGCAACGCCGCTGATGATGGCGGCGGCCATTGATGTACCGGTGCGGTTCTCAAACCTCGCGCCGCCAGTGGCGCCGTTGTTGCCGCTCGACGAGATGTCCTGCCCGGGGGCCGCGATGGCCACCTGAAGGCCCTGGGTCGACTCCGCGAGGGGCTGTCCGGCGTTGTCAACCGCGCCCACGGCCAGCACGTGGCGGTATGCGCCCGGGTACTCCTTGGCCGTGCCGCCGGTGTTGCCCGACGATGCCACCACCAGCACGCCGGCGCGGGTGGCGTCGTTGATGGCGTCCTGCTCGATCTTCGAGAAGCCCGCGCCCTGCAGGCTGAGGTTGATGACCTTGGCGTTACGCGACACCGCATACCGGATACCGGTCGCCATGGCCTGCGCGGAGGTCTGCCCCTGGCCATCGGCGATCTGCACCGGGAGTATCGACACCCCGGGGATCGTGGCAGTGCCCGACGCCACGGTGGCGATGATGCCTGCCACATGCGTGCCGTGGCCCTCGGTATCCACCAGCGCGTTGCCGCCGGTGACGAACGTGGTGGCCAATGCGGTGTTGAGACGGTTCGAAAGGCCCGCGGCCGTGGACGTCACGCCGGTGTCGAGCACGGCCACGATGGGCACGTTGACCGGTGCGGGCGAGGCGACCCAGTGGATGGCCCGCAGATACGGCTGCGCGGTGAGTGCGGCAGTGTCGGGATCGGCCTGCATGAACCCAAACCGGTGGGCCGGTCGGGAGCTGGCAGGCGCGACCATTGCGGGGGGGGTCGCGTGCATGGCCATCACGCCTTCCTCGCGAACGCGACGAACACAAGGCCCGCCACCAGCACGATGCCGGCAATGACCGCAACGAGAATTCCAAAGCCAATCGCCAGGGGAATGGCGATGAGGATCGCCTGGGCGCCGCCCACGATCACCAGCGCGTCGCGCCCGATGCCCGGGCCCACGCGTCCGACCATCCCCGCGCAGGCGGCCAGCACCACGGCGGCGCCGAGGATGACCCAGAGAAGCGACGGGCGCAGCACCAGTAGGACCACGGCCTCAACGGCCGCGAGCAGCACTGCAATCAGCACACGTCGGCCCAAAATGGCGCGATGCCAGCGGGCGCCCTGACCGGGAGGCTCCTCGTCAATGATCAGTTGAAATTCGGACACGTGCGCGAGGCTAACAGTGCCCGGAGCGCCGCTGGTTGCGGTATGGCACACCGCAACAGGTCCTGCACGAACGCGTGCTTGACTACGGCGCATGAATTGCGCACCGGTGCGAACAGCAATTGCCCTCGGGGCACTCGTACTGACCGCTGCACCGGTGCTCGCCACCAACACGCCGATGCCAACGGATCCCATGCCATCGAAGGCGGATCAGCAGGCCGCGGTGCAGCGCGTGGCAGCAGCGGGGGTGCCCATCTACCGGGCCGGCAACCAGAAGCGGTACGTGGCGCTCACCTTCGATGACGGCCCGGGGCCCGGCACCGTCAAGGTGATGGACGAGATGCGGCGATACGGATTCCACGCCACGTTCTTCACCAACGGCAAGAACTTCGCCAAGTGGCCAGAGACGCTGAAGCGCGAGGCGCGTGATCAGTCGCTCGGCGATCACACGTGGTCGCACCGTTACCTGCCCCGCCTGCCGGTACCGCAGCAGATCTCGCAGGTGTCCACCAGCGTGGCCGCGTCGGAACGCATCACGGGTACGCCGGTGATGCTCTTTCGCTCGCCGTACGGCGCCAGCACAGGTGCAGTGCAGAACTGGCTCAATCGCAAGCGCATGCTGCAGGTGCTGTGGACCCAGGACTCACGCGATTCGCTGGGTGCTCCATGGACTGAGATCCTGAGGCGCAGCGAGCAGTTCATCACTCCGGGTTCCATCATCCTGCTGCACGAGAACCGGGGCCAGACGGCCAAGGCGGTCAACCGCCTGCTGCCCGAGATCCGTCGCCGCGGATTCAAGGCCGTCACCGTGCCCCAACTGCTCGCGCTCAACCCGCCCGATCTGGTGCAGGTGCGAAGCGACGCGGGCTTGCGCGCACACACCAGAACCGGTCGCCACTAGCGCACGTGTCGGTTCTGGGGGAGCTGCCACGGGCACCCGGGACCATGGCTGTCGGGGGACACGGCGGCTAGTCTGCCGGGCATGACCGACACTCCCGAAACACCCGAACAGTCCGGCGGTCTCTCGCGCAAGCGCTTCCTGCAGGCAGGCGCGGTGACCGCTGGTTCCATCTACCTGGGCGGCGCGGCGTCGGGGGCACTCGCGAAAGGTTCGAGTGCCACCACGAGTCCGGCGCCCAGCGGCAACCCGGCGGACATGAACATGATCATCTTCATGACCGACCAGGAGCGGTACATCCAGCACTTCCCCCCGGGCTGGTCCGAGAAGAACCTGCCGGGGCTCACCGCGCTCAAACGCACCGGCCTGTCGTTCGATAACGCGACGACCAATGCATGCATGTGCTCGCCAGCGCGCTCCACGCTCTTCTCGGGGCACTTCCCGGCACAGACCGGCGTGAAGTACACCCTTGAGACCAACATGTACGGCGCCAACTACCCCCAGGTGGACCTTCCCGCCCCGGACGTGCTGCCGAATCTGGCTCAGGTGATGGCGAGTGCCGGCTACTACACCGTGTACAAGGGCAAGTGGCACTGCAGTAAGTATCCGCCGGCCAATTCGCCCGTGGTCCCCGGGTCGAGTCCTGCCCAGCCGGTGCAGGCGAGTGGTGCACCTTGGCCGACATACGGCACGACGGAGCCCTTGGACATGCTGCTGCCGTACGGGTGGTACCGCTGGAACCCGGAGGACGCGGGCGCCAACCAGTCGATCCCGCAGATGGGTGCAGGCCTTGCCGCCAACGATGCCCGCTACATGGCGTCGGTCGGTGACTACACCCAAGGCACCGAGGGCGCGCTGCAGTTCCTCAAGGCGTGGCCCGCGATCAAGGAGGGGCTGCCGGCGAACCAGCAGAAGTTCTGCCTGATCGTCTCGATCGTCAATCCGCACGACGTTCTCGCCTACCCCAAGAACTATGCGGCAGCCGGGTTCTCAAACCAGGACCTCCAGGGTGACGTCGGGCTGCCTGCCACCGTGGGGGAGAACCTCAGCACCAAGCCACGGGCGCAGGAGCTCTTTCTCAAGCTCTCCATCGCCCTGGGCGCACTCCCCAAGCGCGCACAGAAGCTGCGGTATCTCAACTTCTACGCGAACCTGATGAAGGCGTCGGACGCGCACCTTCTGGACATGCTCGCTGCGCTGAAGGCCACCAGCCTTGTCGCTGGCGGGCCGTCGCTGTGGGAGGAGACCATCGTCATCCGCACGGCCGACCACGGTGAAATGGGCATGGCTCACGGCGGGATGCGGCAGAAGAACTTCAACATGTATGACGAGTCCATCAAGGTGCCACTCGTCTACTCGAACCCGAGTCTCTTCCCCAAGGCGCGTACCAGCGCGGCGCTCGTGTCGCACGTGGACATGCTGCCCACCCTCGCGAGCCTCGTCGCCGCACCCGCAGTCCCCGCATCCGGGGTGGACTACTCCGCGGTCATCCTCGGCCAGAAGAAGGCCGTACAGGACTACGTGGTGTTCACGTACGACGACTTCCAGGCGGGACAGGCCAGCGGCCCGTACATCCCTGCGCCACAGCACCTCGTGGGCATCCGCGAAGCGCGCTGGAAGTTCGCCAAGTACTACTCGGTGGCCCCGGATGTGGCGCCACCTGAGTTTGAGATGTACGACCTGCAAAAGGACCCTCTGGAGACGACGAACTTGGCGTACCGCGGCTACACACGCACGCCCGAGGAGCAGCGGCAGTTCGTACGCCTGCTCGCAAAGCTGAACAAGGTGCAGGCCGAGCGGCTCCAGCCGCTGCCCAGCACGATCGAGCCCCCCATGCCCGTTCCCGCGTTCCGAAGCGGTATGGCATGAGGCTGCGCTCGATTATCCGAACGGGCCTCGTGGCCCTCGTGGCAACGATGGGCATCTGGACTGCCGGCACCGCATCAGCCGCACCGGCGGCTGCTTCCGTCGCGGTTCAGATGGCAGGCAAGACCCACCTCAATACCGTCATCAGCCCCACCGTGCTGCAGGACGTCGGCACGGTCAAGGGCAGCCCCATCGGCAGTGGTGACATCACGCTGATGTACACGCTGTCGCCGCCCACGGGCGTTGCCAAGACGACGTTCACGATCACCAACGCCAATGGCACCGTGACCGGCAACTGCATCTCGGATTACAGCGTCACGCGCCTGCACATCACGTTCACCGGTGCGGGCCAGATCACCGGAGGCACAGGGTCGTACGCAGGTATCAAGGCGACGATGCTGCAGTTTGCAGCCATCCACTCGATCACCGGCAAGCGAGAGGCCGTGTCGTTTGGCGGCCGCGCAACGAAGCCAACCTGAGGCCGCATGACTGAGGGGCACCCCCACATAGGGGTGCCCCTGGGCCGGATATCGTCTTCGGGACCGACCCGGAGGCTCCAGATGGACGGCCCGGCCCTGCCCGGATCACCCCCACGTGTGCTCGTAGTGGAGGACAACGACTTCACCCGCATGACGCTGAGCGGCGCGCTCGTGAACGCCGGTGTCGACGTGGTGGGCGAGACCGGCAGCGCCGCCGAGGCCATCCGCATCGCCCGGCGTCGTGCGCCCGACGCCGCCATGCTCGACCTCGACCTGGGCTCAGGGCCCAGCGGTGTTGACCTTGCAACCGAACTCCGCAGAATGCTGCCCTCCATCGGCCTGGTCATTCTCTCCTCGTATGAAGACCCCCGCCTGACCGGACGCAACGTGAGTCACCTGCCCGGTGACGCCATCTACGCGGTAAAGGGTCGCACCGGCGATGCGCACCAGCTGGCCGATCTGCTTGACCGCGCGATCGTCGCAGCGCGGGACGGCGAAGGGCACGTGGGCTCGCCCCCGCCCGCCCGCAGCAATCTGACCGATGCGCAGATCGACGTGATGCGGCTGGTGGCAGCGGGCATGTCGAATGCGCAGATCGCCACGGCCAGGTTCGTGAGCGAATCGTCGGTTGAGCGGATTATCGGGCGCATCGCGGTGGAGCTCCAGATCCCGGGCGGCGCCGGAAACAGGCGCGTGCTGATCGCACGCGAATACCTTCGCATGACCGGCGCGGCCATCCCCGAACACGGTGACTGAACAGAGCGCAACGCGCGGTGCGCGTATCGGCGGACGGTGGGCGGTGTCCGCGCGGGGTACGTTGATTTTGGCGGCCGTCACGTTGCTGGCATCACTCGGCCGGAGCCTCCAGTTCAAGACCTGGAGCGTCGGTGTCATCGTCGGATGGCTCGCGGGGATGCTCGGCGTCTTGGTGGTCGCCGTTCTCGTCGACCGAACCGCATTCCGCAACCGCGGCGCGGTGCCCGTTCCCACATGGTGGGTGATTGCCTATGGAGCCGTCTCCGGGGCTGTCTGGGCGCTCATCGCCGTGCCCATCATCCGAGCATTCTCAACGGACTCCGTCCCCTCGCTGTGGACGACATTCGGCCAATCCATCGTGATGGCCGTACTGGTGCTCACCGGTTGTGCTGCGGTATCCAGCGAGATCGAGATAAGCCGGATCAGGCGCGCCGCGATGATGCGCCAGCTGCTGGAGATCCGCTCGCAGGACGTGTCGCGTGCCGCGCTCGGCGAGGCGATGCGGGTCGCGCTTGAGGCCGAGATCACCAGTGCCACGGCCGAGATCCGCGGGCAACTCGAGTCGGCGGGGGCCGGAACTGACGGTCGTATACACACCGACTTCGCGCGAGGCCTCACCAACGCGGTTGACCGCGATCTTCGCCCCCTGAGCGCACGCCTCGCCAGTGCCGAGACCGATCCCATTCCGGCACCGGGAGTTGCACGGTCACTGGGCTCCCTTGTGGCTGCGCTCACCGTGATTCCCGGCTGGACTGCAGTCCTTATCGCCGTGACGGGCGTGCCCGTCATCACGTCCGGCACGGGCATCCCCGCCGCGCTGGTCCGCGCCAGCGTTGCCGGCGTGCTCGTCTGGTGCGCCCTGGCCCTCACCAGGCGTGTCGTGGCCCGGCGCCCGCATCTCGCGCACACGGAACTGCCGATCGGAGCCGCAGCTGCGACGTGCCTCATGGTCATCAACTTCGCCATCGGCCGGGCGCTCTTCGATGCTGCCTACCCCTGGACGATTCTGGGGGTGATCATCGTGTGGGTGCCGATGATGACGCTCCTCACTGCGGTCGCGGCCCGCACCATCGCCGAGGGCACACCACGGATGCGTGCGATGGAATTCGCCGTCGACGAGCGGCAGCTCACGTCACTCGCGGCCAACCGGGAGTTCGTACGGGTGAGCCGCGAACTCGCCCAGTACGTTCATGGCACGCTCCAGAGCCACCTGCTGGCAACAGCCTTTGCCATTGATGAGGCGTCGCGCACAGGGGACCCACGGGCGCTGGACACCGCCATCGCCAAGGCGCAACTGGCATTTGACAGCCCGCAGCGCCAGGCCATCCCCGACCACTCCCTGACGGAGGCGCTCCTTGCCCAGTCCGCGCTCTGGGAGGGTTTCGTGGCAGTCACCATCGACATCGATGTCGATGTCCGGGATATGGGACCGGCCGACGTACCGCGGGTGACCCGTGTGGTGGAGGAGGCCATCAGCAACGCGCGCAAGCATGGCCAGGCGCTGGCGGTGGCCGTGACGGTGGATCCGGCGCCCGGCGACAGCGTGCGCATCACCGTGCGCGATGACGGCATCGGCCCCACGGGCGGCGCACCGGGGCTCGGGTCATCGCTGCTCGATGATGCCGCCGGGACGGAGTGGCAGCTGCGCTCCGCCCCGGAGGGCGGTGCGGTGTTGAGCGTCACGATGCCGCTCGGCTCCGCACCGGCCCGGGTCTAGCCCGCCCCGGGGAATCGGGCACGCAGCACGCGCGCACCGGGGATCTCATCGCTCATCTGCTCGGCGATTGCATCGGCCCGAGCAGCCGTGGCAGATACCCCGCAGAACGCCGACCCGCTTCCGCACAGCAGCGCCGGTGACGCACCCGCGCGCAGAAGGGCATCGCTGAGACGGGCGAGGTCGGGTGCCAGTGCGCGCGCCGCTGGCCACAGGTCGTTACGGCACCAGGCCCCGAGCCCCGCAGCGTGCGCTGGTGGTGCGCCGGTGGGATCCGCCTCAGGTGCGGGGAGGGCATCAAACGCCGCGTACACAGCTGCCGTGGACAGGCCCACACCGGGTGCGACGATGACGCACTCGAATGCCGGGGCCGATGCGGGCTCCAGAAATTCACCGCGTCCGGTGGCCCACTGCGCACCGCCGCGGATGAAGAACGGCACGTCCGACCCCACGGCGGCGGCGGCGCGCTCGAGGCGCTCCGGCAGAAGACCGAGACCGAGCAGTTCGTTGGCGCCGCGAAGAACGGCCGCGGCGTCGCTGGAGCCACCACCCACCCCGGCCTGCGACGGCAGCACCTTGTCGATATCCACCGCGAGCGGCGGGAGCGACTCCCCCACCTCGGCCTCGAGCGCGTCGAGGGCAGCCCACGCGAGGTTTGCGGGGCCGTCGATGCCCGGGCAGCGAACCGCTCGCTCCGCGGCCCGGGCGACCGTTACGCAATCCGCGGGGCCGTCGAGGGCCACCATGAGTGAGCGCAGCGGGTGATACCCGTCTGCGCGCACCGGCCCCACCAGGAGGCGCAGGTTCACCTTCGGTGGGGCGAACACCGTGATGCTCATGCGCCGGTCCATCCGATTTCGCGGGCGAGGTCGGGGTACGCAGACGGTGGAAGATCCTCCGGGCGGGCCGCCTCGGAGATGCCCATGCGTACGAGCGCCTCGCGTACGGCGGCGCGGTCGGCGCCAGCCTGCCCCAGCGAGTTGGCGAGAGTCTTCCGGCGCACTGCAAATGCGGCGCGCACCAACGACCGCACCTCGGCCGATGGCGCGGGGCCGGTGCGCCTCAGGGCGATCAGCGCCGAGTCGACGCGTGGGCGGGGTGAGAACACCTCGCGACCCACCTTGCGACGGCCGGCCGGCGCGGCGGCCAACTGGATGGTGACCGACGGCCCGCCGTACATGCGCGATCCGGGAGCGGCGAGCCAGCGGTCGGCCACCTCGGACTGCGTCATGAGCGCCCACATCCCCACCTGGGGCAACTGGGCGATGGTCTCCACCAGCACGGGCGTGGCCACGTGGTACGGCAGATTGCTCACGACCCGGGTGGGGGCGGGGTCGAGCGCCGTCAGGTCCACCTTCATGCAGTCGCCCCAGATCACCCGCACGTCGCCAGCGCCCGCGGTGCTCTCAGTGAGCGGGGGCTCCATGCGGCGGTCACACTCAATGGCGTGCACCGTGCGCGCGGTGCGGGCGAGCGCCGCGGTGAGTGTTCCGAGTCCTGGCCCGATCTCGAGCACCACGTCATCGGGGCCCACCTCGGCCATGCGAATGGCCAGATCGACCAGATTCTCGTCCAGCAGGAAGTGCTGGCCAAGATCGGTATCGGGCCGGATTCCGTGGCGCTCCATCAGGCGCTGCGTGCCGACGCGATCCGGGGAGCCGCTCACCAGCCGAAGATTCGCGCGGCGTTGGCCGTGGTGACCGCGTCGAGGTGGTCGCTGCCCACACCCCGCAGAGCGGCGACGCATTCGAGCGTGTGGGCCACGAATGCCGGCTGGTTGCGCTTGCCACGCATGGGCACGGGAGACAGGTAGGGCGCGTCGGTCTCCACCAGCAACTGGGCCTCGGGGATACGCGGTGCGGCCTCGCGCAGCGCAGTGTTCTTCGGGAAGGTCACCGGCCCCGCCAGGCTCATCATCCAGCCCCTGTCGGCGGCCTCATCGAGGTACTCGGGAATCGAGAAGCAGTGGAGAATGATCCGTGAGGTGCCGGCCTCACGCAGGATGACCATGGTGTCGTCGGCCGCCTCGCGGGTATGGATGACCAGCGGCATGTCCAGATCGGCCGCGATCTCACACTGGGCACGAAAGGCACGAATGGCGTCATCGGGCGTGGTGCGGTCATGGAAGTAGTCGAGCCCGCACTCGCCGATGGCCACCACGCGATCGTGCTGGGCCAGGTCGCGGATCCAATCGACATCCGAATCGCGCCAGTTGCCCTTGCCGGCATCCACCGGGTGCACCCCCACGGCAGCCCACACCTCGGGGTGCGCATCAGCCAGGGCCACCGCCTGCTCTGACGACTCGCGGCCGCAACCGATGGTGACCATGCGTGTGACCCCGGCATCCAACGCGGCCGCGATGAGATCGGGCACGGAGTCGTCGCAGGACGGCAGATGGCAATGCGAATCGACTATGCCGTCGGCTCCTGTACCTCGATGCGTGGAAACAGCGGGTCGCCCGGGGCCACCACGGCGTTCGGCGTGCCGCCATCCCACGTTGCGGCGCTCAGAGATACCCGGTCCACGGGCTCGCCCAGCGCCACCAGTACCTTCTCGCATGATCCGGGGATGACCGGCCACAGCAGGATGGCCGCCACGCGCAGGCCCGCGATCAGGCTGAACAGCACCTGGTCGAGCGCGGCGGCGTTGGCGTCATCCTTGGCCAGCACCCAGGGCTCGCGCTCTTCCACCAGGCGGTTGAGCCGGCGGATCCATACCCACGCCGCCTCGACCGCACCCGTGATGTCGTCTTTCGCGAAGTGCGCGCACATCGCATCGCGGGCGGCATCACACTCGGCGGCCAGATCGGCGTCTCCACCGGGGTTGGCCGGTACCACGCCATCGCGGTAGCGCTCCACCATTTTGGCCGAGCGCGACAGCAGGTTGCCGAAGTCGTTGGCCAGTTCGCTGGTGTAGCGCTGGTGAAAGCCTTCGTCGGTGAACGTGCCGTCGTCACCGAACCGGATCTCGCGCGCCAGGTAGTAGCGCAGCGCATCAAGGCCGTAGCGCTCGATGTACGGAAATGGATCGACGATGTTGCCGGTGGTCTTCGACAGGCGCTCGCCGCCCTTGAGGATGTACCCGTGCACAAACAGGCGGTCGGGCAGCGCAAGGTCGGCGCTCATCAGCAGCGCAGGCCAGATGACGGCGTGGAACTTGAGGATGTCCTTGGCCATCAACTGCACCGTGGGCGGCCAGAAGCGGTCCAGCAGGTCCTCGCCCGGCCGCGCGTAGGTGAGGGCCGTGTAGTAGTTGAAGAGGGCGTCCACCCACACGTACACGGTGTGCGTGGGATCCCACGGCACCGTGACGCCCCACTCCACCTGAGCCCGGCTCATCGAGAGATCGTCAAGCCCCATCTGCACCATGCTGCGCGCCTCGTTCATGCGCGACTTCGGGCGCACGAACTGCGGCACGGCCTCGTACTGCGCAAGCAGGCGCTCCTGATATGCCGACAGACGGAAGAACCAGTTCTCCTCCTCAATCCACTCCACCGGGCGCTGATGCGTGGGGCACTGCTGCCCCTCGGCCAGATCGCCCTCGTTGTAGAAGGCCTCGCATGAGGTGCAATACCAGCCGCCGTAGCTGCCCTTGTAGATGTCACCCTTGTCGTGCATGCGCTGGATGAGCTGCTGCACCACCGCCTTGTGCTGATCATCGGTGGTACGGATGAAGAAGTCGTTGGTGGCCCCGAGCACCGCGCCCAGGGCCCGGAACCGGCCCGACAGTTCATCTGCGTGCTCACGCGGGGTGCGACCCAGGGCCTCGGCAGCCTGCGCGATCTTGGCGCCGTGCTCATCGGTACCCGTAAGGAAAAACACATCGTCGCCCAGCTGCCGGTGGTGGCGGGCGATGACGTCGGCCATGATCGTGGTGTACGCATGCCCCACGTGGGGGTCGGCGTTCACGTAATAGATCGGCGTGGTGATGAAGAACGAATCGGACACGGAGGCAGCAGGATAGCGGCGGCGAGCCCATCCCCGGTGCACGTCCTCGACGCGGTCACGGCCGTGGCCGCACGTCTGCACGCCGCGGGCGTCACATGGCGCCTCGCGGGCAGTGCTGGCCGGCTGCTGCTTGGGGGCTCCGTCATCCCCGGCGACGTGGATGTGGAGGTGGCCGCGTGCGACGCCACGGCGGCTGCGAATGCCCTTGGCCTTCCCATCCCCGGGCCCGTACAGGGCGGGGGATGGTCGTCACACCGCAGCGAGGGAATGGTGGACGGAGTCACCGTGGATCTCTCGGCCGGGCTCGAAGTGCATGGGCCGGGTGGGGTGCTGCGGGCCGACGATGCCGCAACGGTGGGCGCACGCCTTGGCAGCAACTGGGTGCAGGTGGTTGCCCCCGGCGAGTCGGTGGCGCGTGCGGTGGTGGCGGGCGATGTCGCCCGTGAGCAAAGGGCCCGGGCAGACCTGCCCGCCGATGCGGCGGCGGCCCTCGCCTACGCGGAGTCGCGCATTGCCGCGGCGGCCAGCGCCGCGCGATAGGCGGCGTTCCGGGGCGCCGCCCCCAGCGTGGCCACCACATCAGCCGCGCGGGCCGGACTCATCCCGGCTTCGATCATCGGCATGAGCGCATTGGCAAGGGCGGCCTCATCAAGCGGCGGCGGCGCGGACGGCGGCGCGATGACCACAGCCACCTCGCCACGCAGCGGCTCGGTGATGCGCTCGGCCAGCTCCGACGCCGTTCCGCGGATGATCTCCTCGTGCATCTTTGTCAGCTCACGGCATACCGCCACCTGGCGGTTGGGATCGTGATCGGCCAGCGCACGCATGAGCGCCGCCACCCGCTTGGGCCCCTCAAACACCACCACCGGCTCACCCCAGGTATCGATGCGGGCGATGAATGCGGCCAACTCACCCGCCTTGCGCGGGGCGAAGCCGGCAAACGCGTAGCCCGTGCCCGTCGAAAGGCCCGACGCCACCAGCGCGGTCTCCACCGCACCAGCACCCGGAATGACCGTGACCGGGATGTCGGCCTGCACTGCGGCGGTAACCACGCGCGCGCCGGGGTCGCTCACACCGGGCATGCCGGCGTCGCTCACCAGCACCACAGTGGCGCCCTCATTCATGCGCCGCACCAGGTCGGCAGCGCGCGAGGCCTCGTTGTGCTCGTGCGTCGGAACCATTGGGGCGTCTGAACCGGCGTGGCGCAGCAGCACGGCGGTGCGTCGGGTGTCCTCGCAAGCCACCACATCGGCGTCGCGCAGTGCGGCGGCGGCGCGGGGCGACAGATCGTCGAGCGTGCCAATGGGTGTGGCCACCACCACGAGTGATCCGCTCATATGGCGTCCGCCGCCAGAATTCCCGCGCCAACCATGCCTGCCTCAGGACCAAAGGTGGCCCGCACGACCTCGGCACGGCGTGTGGGCGGCAGCGCCCGCGAGAGGTACTCCTCACGGGCTGGCCCCAGAATCAGCTCACCGGCATCCGACACGCCGCCGCCGATCACGACCACGTCGGGGTCGAATGCGTTGCAGAGCGACGCCACGCCCACGCCCAGCCAGCGGCCGGCCCCGGCGAACACATGAAGAGCGTCGGAGTCGCCATCCCGGGCCAGCGCGAGACCGGAGTGGGAATCGAGCTCGCCAACTACCTGCAGGGCACCCAGGGCGGTGTCGGGGTTGGCCACAGCGAAGGCCCGTAGATCGCGCGTAATCGCGGTGCCGCTGCACATGGTCTCCATGCAGCCGTGGCCCGGACAGTCGCCCTGGCACGGAGGACCATCCCCGTTGACGCAGATGTGCCCAAGTTCTGCGCCATGTCCGCGACCGCCACGAAACACCTGGCCCCCGATGACGATGCCGCCGCCCACGCCGGTGCCGAGCGTGAGCAATAGGGCCGTCTGCATACCCCGGGCGGCCCCCATGCGGTGTTCGGCAAGAAGCGCCAGGTTGGCATCGTTGTCGAGCACAACGGGCAGGCCCGTGCGTATCTCGAGGGGCCCTGCGGCATCGAAGTCACTCATTCCCGTGTGCACGGAGTGGGCAACGCGGCCTGTGACGGCGTCGATCGTGGCGGGCAACCCCACGCCGATTGCGGTGATCGGCGCGGTTGAGTCGGACCCCAGATCGGCACACAGGGCGGCAATCGCGTCCACGATCTCGATTCCACCGTGGGGAGTGGGAATGACCACCGATCGCTCCACGCAGAAGTCGGTCCCGAGGCGCCCGGCCGCGATCTTGGTGCCACCCACGTCAATGCCGATGACGGCCATTCATACCCTCCGGGAACCGGGAACGCTGGCGGCGAAGGTACCATCGCAGGCCGATGCCGCCCCACACCAAGCCATACCGCCGCTTCAAGGCGCGAGGCGCTGGCAAATCCTCAGAGGGGCTTGACGGCCTGAAGTCCCTCACTGAGGGTGCTGCCGCAGCTGAGCGCCCCGACCCCGTTCCGCTGTCCGATCCGCCAAAGCCGCCACGCAAGTGGTGGTCATTTCGCGGAATGGGCGTGTGGGGCTGGACCTGGCGTGTGGGCGTGGTGGTGGTGCTCGGGCTCGTGGCGTGGGGGGTCTTCGGATTTCTGGCGATTCGCGGCGCCGTCGATCAGGCGAACAACCGCATCACCGCAAGCGCGAGGCAGGCCCTCACGCCCGGGGCGGCCATGCTGTCGAGCCCGCAGAACACGCTCATCATCGGATCAGATGCACGTCCGGGCGAGACCCGCAGCCGGGCAGACACGATCATGCTCATGCGCACCGACCCGGGCGCGGGCACGGTGAAGTGGCTCTCCATCCCCCGCGACTTCCGCGTGAGCCTTCCGGGACAGGGTGCCGACAAGATCAACGCCGCGTACTACCTCGCAGGGCAGAAGGGCATCATCACGGCGGTCCGCGACCTCACAGGCCTGCCCATTCACCACATCGTCACCATCAACTTCAACGGCGTGAAGAACATGGTGGACGACATCGGGGGAATTACGGTGAACAACCCCACGGCGCTTCGCAACTGCAAGTACCCGGGGGGCACCACCGTGAGCTTTCCCGCGGGGCAGATCGACCTGAACGGCGACGAGGCCCTCAAGTTCGTACGCGTGCGCAAGTGTGACGACGACTTTCACCGGGCCGCCCGCCAGCAGGCATTCGTGACCGGCGTGAAGGGCAAGATGGCGTCGCTCACCACCATCCCCTTCTCCCCTTGGAATGGGGCCGGGGTCATCCGGGCGATCGGCACCGATATGGGCACGACCGACCTGATGAAGCTCGGTTGGCTTCAGTGGCGGCTTACGTCAACCCCGGCAGACCGCGTGGTGCTGGCGGGTATCCCCCGCTACGTCAACGGCATCTCGTACGTGGTGGGCGAACCGAATACGGATGAACAGCAGATCGCCAACTTCGTACGGCGTTAGCGGTACCTCATCCGGTGCCGGTGGCTTCGCCGCCGGTTCGGCGCCTTGCGGGGCAGCCATGGTCGCCTGCCCCGGGCGACCTGGTGATGAGGTCCGGATACTCGATGGTGATGATGGAGGGGCACGTGCCCGGGCCCGCGCGGCGGCGTACCCCTCCCATTCATTCCCCGGCGAGGGCCACGCGAGATATGAAGATCACCTCCGTTGGCGGCAGCGGCATCCCGGCGACGGATCGTCAACCCGATCCACGACGGGCGATGGTCGATTGCGCGTGACCCGTTGGCGACCATGCACCCGGAGTGGTACTCGCCCCGGGGGCCCCGGTGGGGCCGGCGTCGCAAGACCGAAACGCCGCAACGATCGCGAAGGGACGCGCCCCTTCGGCACGAAGAGATGGGGACGGGCTCAGGCAGGCAGTGCCACGCCGCAGGCACGTCGCGCGCGCTCGCCGAGCACCCGTACCTCGTGCTCGCCGAGGGCCCCGCTCCTCACCGCCTGCGCCGCTGCCGACCAGGCCAGCCATGCCTCCGCTGCCTCGAAGTCCATCGTTTTTGCGTCGCGCAGGTGCGAAATCAGCGCGTCCATCGCCTCAAGTGCATCGTCACGGATGTCGTCCATGCTCTGTTCCTTGCGTCGTGGGATGAGCCGTCACCACGGTACGGAGCAACGTCTGAGCGCAGGTTGAACTGGCGATACAGGTCGCCCCGGGAGGGGCCCTGTTACAGCGGTGACGACGCCCGGGGCCTTCGGGGCGCCGGAGCCCTCAGGCCTTGTCGAGCCCGACGGTCTTGCCGCTGCTCTTTGGCGCGGAGTCGCCACCCGACGATGCCGGTGCCGCCGCGGAATCGCTCCCCGACTTCTTCTCGCCACCGGATGAGTCGCCGGCGCTGCCACCGCCCACGGGACGCGTCTTGGTGCCGTAGTCGGTGTTGTGAAAGCCCGATCCCTTGAAGTGGATCGCAGGGGCATGGAGCACGCGCTCGGCCTTCGCGCCGCACTCCTCGCACTTCTTCAGCGGCGTGTCGGACATGCTTTGGAACACCTCGAAACGGTGTCCCTTCACGCAACTGTAGTCGTAGACCGGCACGGACTCTCCTGATGGGCGGTAAGCGCCGCCGAGTATAGACCCGACGCTGCGTATTGGCACTCGAACTCCCCGTGTGCCAACCCCGGGGCGTTCTCAGGGGGCGCTGCTACCCTCGATTACCATGTGGACGCCGACGGGGAGACCCGTGACGAACCGCGAAAAGGGTCTCTCGTGACCAGTGCGCACGATCCCATGACCCATCGCAGCGACGACTCGACACCGATGACCAGGTCACGGACGATTCGCGGCGTGGTTCTGGCCGAAGCGGCCGTGCTGGCTGGAGCCGTCGCAATTGCCCGGCGCCACCCCCGTGCCGCGCTCGCCGCCATCGTGGCGGGGTCGATGGCGGGCTGGGCGACATTCCGGCCGGGATCCCTGATCTACGGCCCGGTGCCATCTCACGGCCCTTCCGATGCCCCGTTCGCCGCGCTCACATTTGACGACGGGCCTGGGCCATCCACCCCTGCGATCCTCGATGCGCTGCGCGGTGAGGGAGTGCACGCGACCTTCTTCATCCTCGGACGCCAGGCGGCCCGCCACCCCGAGATGGTGCGACGCATCCACGACGAGGGGCATCAGATCGGCAGCCATGGTTACGACCACGGCATCCTCGTGTGGCGCGGCCCGCGCTACGTGCGACGGCAGATCAACCGCACGGCCGATGCCATCACCGCGGCGGCAGGCCCCGATGCGCTCTCCCCCATGTTCCGCGCACCCCACGGCTTCCGTGGGCCAACCACCTGGGCCGCCGTCAGGTCGGCCGGGTACCGCCTCATGGGATGGAGCAAGGGCGTGTTCGACTCCGCCAACCCCGGCGCCGACGTCGTTGTGCAGCGGTCCGCCGCAGCACTTGCGCCCGGATGCATTCTGTTGCTGCATGACGCCGATGGCTGGGCGCCCGATGCCCCCCGCGACGACACCGCGGCCGCCATCCCCGGCATCTGCGCGGCAGCCCGCAATCAGGGTCTGGAACTGGTGACGCTCGACGAGATGGGCGTCTGACGTGAGCACCGACGCCCCCTCACCGGGGCGACGCCACATGCCCAAGTGGGGCTGGCACGCAATCCGACTCACGGCAATCGTCGTCGTGGTGCTGCTGGTGCTCTGGCGCGTCGACTGGTCAGCCATCCTCTCGGCCTTCCGGCTGGACAACATCTGGCTGCTGGTCGTCGCGGTACTCGCCAACTTCGCGTCGGTACTCCTGAAGGGGCTGGCCTGGAAGGGTGTGGTCGACGGCCTGCCGAGCCTCAAGCGGAAGACGCGCTACTTCGACCTGCTGAGTCCGCTCATGGTGGGATTCCTCTTCAACACCATCCTGGCCGCACGCGTGGGCGAGATCGCCAAGGTGCTGCTGGCCAAACGCCGGCTCAACCGGAGGGGTGAGGATCTCTCCACCACGGTGCTGCTCGGCACCGTGGTGGTGGAGAACATCATCACCACGGTCGCATGGGTGTTTCTTGTCGTCCTCATCGGCCTCTTCCTGCCGCTGCCCTCGTATGCATGGGTCATCACCGCAGTGCTCGGCGTCATCTGTCTGGTGGTGCTGGTGGTCGCCATGCTCCAGCGCCCCGGCACTCAGGTGCCGGACTGGCTTTCAACCGGAAACCTCTGGCACCGGGCCATGCGCGCGCTTCGCCGCCTGTGGGCTGCAGTGCAGGAGAGCCACGTCGGCCTTCGCGACCCCCACCGCATGGCATCGGTCGCCATCCCCAGCTTCGGTACCTGGCTCGCCCAGTGGGCTGGTATCTACGCCACCCTCGGCGCCTTCGGCCTTGGGTATGTGGGCTGGGGCGGCGCTGGCCTGCTGCTGGTCACCATCACCCTTGCCCAGTCATTTCCGATCCTCCCCGGAAATCTGGTGGTGTTTCAGGCTGCGGCCGTTGTACCCCTTACCGCGTCATACGGGGTCAGTGCCGCGGATGCACTGGCGTTCTCCATCGTCCTTCAGGCCACCGAGATGGCCGTGGGCGTGGCCGTGGGCTTTATCTTCCTGCTTATCGAGGGCGTGGGCTTCAAGCAACTGCGCGCCGAAGCCGAGCGGGAGGAGCATGACCTCGAGGACCCGGTGGCGCCCCAGGGGGAGACTCCCGGCGGCGCGTAGCCCGGCTGCGGGGCCCCGGCGCGCCCGGCGGGGGCGCAATTCGCCAGCGCACCGGGGCCATGCCACATGGTTCCATCACACCCCGCGCCTGTGGTTACGCCGGTGATGCACTGGGCCACCGGCACCCACGCCAGGCGCCCAATGGAACAGCTCACTCCTAGCCGAAGCGGCCGGTGACGTACGCCTCGGTACGGGAGTGCTTGGGATTACCGAACACGTCGCGTGTCAGCCCCGTCTCGATAAGGCGACCGGGCTCGCCCTCATTCTCGATGGTGATGAACCCTGTGTAGTCCGACACACGGGCGGCCTGCTGCATGTTGTGGGTCACGATGATGACCGTCACGCGGTCCTTGAGCTCGCGGATGAGATCCTCGATACGCAGTGTTGACTGCGGGTCGAGCGCGGAGCACGGCTCGTCCATAAGCAGCACGTCGGGCTCCACGGCGAGGGCCCGCGCAATGCACAGACGCTGCTGCTGGCCGCCCGACAGGCCACCGGCAGGGGCGGTGAGGCGGTTCTTGACCTCGTCCCACAGGCCGGCGCCACGGAGCGTGCGCTCCACAACATCGTCCCGCTCGGCCTTGCCACCCTTCACCCGGTTGAACTTCGGGCCCGCCCAGATGTTGTCGGCGATCGACTTGGTGGGAAATGGGTTGGGGCGCTGGAACACCATGCCCACCGCGCGGCGCACGGCCACCGGGTCGGCGTCCTTGCCGTACACGTCCTGGTCGTGCAGCAGCACGGTGCCCTCGGCCCGGGCACCGGGCACCAGTTCGTGCATGCGGTTGAGCGAGCGCAAGAGGGTCGACTTTCCGCAGCCGGATGGCCCGATGAGGGCCGTTACCGTGTTCGCCGGAAATGCGAGCGAGATGTCCTCAACGGCCTTATGCGACCCGAAGTAGCACGACAGGTCGAGGGTGCGCATGGGGTGCACCAGCGATGAATCATTGGGGTCGGCGAGGGCGCTGGTGGCCGGAGCCTCCGACGCCAGGGTCGCATTGCCCACAGGCGCGGACGACTGCGCGTGAGCCGCCGGTGCCTCAAGCTGCGGATCGGCCACTGCCTCGTCGCCGCCGCTGCTGTGTGCGTCCGTCATCGTACCTCCAGCGTTCGTGAGCGGCGGGATATCAACGCTCCGCCAATGTTCAGGATGAAGATAATTGCGACAAGAACCAAGGCTGCACCCCATGCAAGTTGCAGCGATGCCGGCGTGGCCACCTGAATGGTTCGCTGATAGATGAGTTGGGGGATCGCGGCGATAGGTGCGTTGAGATCGGTCGAGAAGAACTGGTTACCGAGCGAGGTGAAGAGGAGCGGGGCGGTCTCACCGGATGCGCGCGCCACGCCGAGAAGCACACCGGTGATGATCCCGGGAAGGGCTGCTGGGATCACAATGGAGAGGGTCGTACGCCACTTCGGCGCGCCCAGTGCCATGGCAGCCTCTTTCTGGGCCTGCGGCACCAGTTGCAGCACCTCGTCCGATGCCCGCACCACCACCGGGAACATGATGATGGCGAGCGCGATGCCGCCCGCCCAGGCCGAGAAGTGCCCCACCACGATCACCACGCCCAGATACACAATGAGGCCCACCACGATGGACGGCACCCCCAACAGGATGTCCACCACAAAGCCCACGGCGGAGCCGATCTTTCCGCTGATTTTGCCCGGGCGGGCGACATCGCGGATGAAGAGCGCGGTGAGAATCCCCAAGGGCGCGGCAAGGAGCGTGGCAATACCCATAAGGATGAGCGTGCCCACGAGCGCGTTCGAGATTCCGCCCGCGTAACTCGACGGGTCGGTGGGCGGCAGTTCGGTGAAGAACGATCCGGAGATAGCAGGCAGCCCCACGCGGATCATCTCCCAGATCACCAGGATGAGCGGCACCATGCCAAAGGCCAGGCTGGCCCACACGACCCCCTCACCAAGCCTCGACCGCACGCGTCGCGATCTCGACAGCGAGGCAGATCCAGTGATGGCGGCTGGCTCTCGGGGTGCCGGGGGCGGCGGCGGGCCATCTGGCAACGCGGACGGCGATACCTGCACGGCCTTGGGCGCGCGGCGGGGAAACAGGCCGGCGATACCAGTGACCGCTCGCGACACCAGGCCGTCCTTGCGGGCGGCTCCGCCCTGGGAGCGGCGCACCACCATGCGCGCCACAGCATTGATTCCAAAGGCGAGCACAAACAGCACCACAGCGAGGGCGGTGAGTGCCGACATCTGAAGCCCCGACGCCTCGCCGGTCTGCAGGGCGATGATCGACGCAAGGGTCGATCCAGGCCCCACGAGGGACGTGAATATTCCGGGGCTATTCCCCAGCAGCAGTGCAATGGCGATGGTCTCGCCCACCGCCCGGCCAAGCCCGAGTGCCGACGCGCCCACGATGCCCGACCGTGCCCACGGCAGCATGGAGTGGCGCACCATCTCCCAGCGGGTGGCGCCCAGCGCATAGGCGGCTTCCTGCTGGTCGCGGGGCACCGTAATAAGCACCTCGCGGATGATGGCCGTGATGATTGGCAGCACCATGATTGCCAGCACAAGCGCAGAGATGAGGTACGAGCCCGACGTGATGGGACCCTCAAACGGGTACCACCCAAAGATACTGAGCCCGCCGAAGGTGGTCGAGAGCCATTCAAGGCCAGGCTTGAGGAATGGCACCAGCACGGTGAGGCCCCAGAGACCAAAGATGACCGACGGCACCGCCGCAAGCAGGTTGATCATGCCCCCGATCGGGCCGCGCAGCTTCTTGGGCAGCAGCACAACCGTGGCGAGCGCGATGCCAATTGCCGCAGGCACCGCGATGATGAGTGCCAGGATCGACGTCATCAGGGTGCCGTAGATGAACGGCAGCGCCCCGAAGATGGGAGCCCCGCTCACCGGCGTGGGCACCCACTGATCGCCCGTCAGGAACCCCCACACCCCGAAGGTGGACCACACATCGCCGGTCTGGGCGACGGTGTTCCATATGAGGTAGCCCACGAAGGCCACCGCAATAGCGGCAGCCCCGACCGCAAGCCCCGTATAGGTACGGTCGGCCGCGACGCTGGACCCGGTACGCCGAAGCGGTGATGGGAACTGTCGGGCGAGTGCCTCGTCGGGAGGCGGCGGCGGAGGCGGTGGCGTCATGTCCCCGGGTTCGATGGTGTGTGGTGGACCGCCAGCAATGGTGCCCGACGTGGTGTGAACTTGGTGTGAAACGCACGGGGGCACCGGCTGCGTGTGCAACCGGTGCCCCCGTGGACAGCAGGGATCAACTCAGAGAGTCGATTAGCCCAGGTTCGCCAGCGCCTTGTTGGCACCGGTGCGCAGCTGACCCGAGAGCGGCACGAAGCCGAGGCTCTCCAGCTTGCCCTGGGCGGTCTTGCCGAGGAAGTACGACAGGGCCCCAGAGACGGCACCGTTGTTCGGCATGCCGGCACGCACCAAGACGAACGTGGTGGTGGTGATGGGGTACGCGCCCGAGTTCGGCGACGCGGTGAGATCGACCTTGAGGTCGCCAGCCTTGATCTTGGCGTTCTGCCCAACCGTGGGCGTACCGCCGAGCATGATCGTCTTGGTCGACGGCAGCACGTACTGCATCACGCGGCCCTTGCCCTTGACGATGCGGTTCTGACCCACAGCGACGACGTTGGTCTGCAGGCCGGCACGAATGGCGTCGCCCAGGTCGACGTAGCCGATGGCGTTGTCGTTGCTGTTGACGCAGTTCGCGACACCGGCGTTACCGGATGCCGACTGCAGGGCGGGAGCCGTCCAGGCCGGGGTCTGGTTCTGGCCACCCGAGCTCACCTTCGTCTTGAAGGAGGCACTCACCTTGGACAGGTAGTTGCTGAAGTTGCCCGAGGTGCCCGAGGCGTCACTGCGTACGCACACCGTGATGGGCGACGCAGGGAACTTGATGCCCTTGTTGGTCTTGGTGATCTTGGCGTCGTTCCAGGTGGTGATTGCACCCGAGAAGATGTCGCCCAGGGTCGAGCCGTCAAGCTTCACCTTGTTGCCCGTGACACCCGCGACGTGCACGGGAAGGGAGATGGCGCCGTAGAGCGTGGGGATGTAGGTGACCTTGTCACCATTGAACGTGGCCACCTGTGCGTCGGACATCTGCACGTCTGAGCCGGCGAAGTCGACGGTCTTGGCGGCGAGAGCCTTGATGCCTGAGCCGGACCCGACGCCCGTGTACGAGCAGGCGCCCGAGTCGGAGCACCAGGTCTGGTAGGCGATGGCCGGGAAGGTTGCGCCGGAGCCGGTTGCGGCACCGAAGGCGCTTGCCGAGCCGGCGAGCGACAGGCCCGCGGCGGACAGCAGCGCGACGTTACGGAGAGTGCGGTTCACGTTTAAAATATCTCCTGAGATGAGTGCTGGGGAAATTCCCTCCCGGGTGCGCCCCGCGAGTCGTTCGCAGTGTCTCCCCACTCCTGTGAACGACTTGTGACCTGTTACAGCCATGCTGTGAACATGTTGTGAAACCGCTTCGCGCCTTGGTTTTCACGTATTCACGGCCTGTTCACGAGTCGGTCACGATTCAGCGCTGACACAGACGTAACGTCGTCGTCATATGAGCACTGTTCCCGATCCAACCCGTCGCACCGTCCTTGTGGTGGAGGATGACGAGTCAACCGCGCAGGCCGTGGCGTGGCACTTGGCCAAGGCCGGATACGCCACCAGCGTGGCCCGCGACGGACTCGCCGCCCTCACCACGCTCAAGGCCTGGCAGCCCGATGCTGTGGTGCTCGATCTCATGTTGCCGCACGTGGACGGGTGGTCAATCATCCGCGACGTGCGCCGCTGGGCTCCCAACCTGCCCATCATCGTGATGACCGCGCGCCCCGACGAGGGGGAGCGCCTTGAGGCACTGACGCTTGGGGCCGACGATCTGCTGCGAAAGCCGTTTTCGGCCCGCGAGTTGGTCACGCGGCTCGATACCGCCCTGCGGCGTGCCGAGGTGCTGGGCGAAGGCGATCCATCTGAGGTATCGATGGGCGACCTCGAGATCGACCGCGACCGCCTGCAGGTGCGGGTGGCCGACGAGGTGGCACCGCTCACGCCGCTCGAGACCAAACTGCTGTGGATCCTCGCCGAGGAGAAGGGCCGCTCGCTGTCACGCGACGAGATCTTTGAGCGTGTGTGGGGCGGCGAACGCCCACATGGCGACCGATCGGTGGACGTTCTGGTGCGCCGGCTGCGCCGCAAGGTTGACGAAACCGGCGGGCGCTACACCTACGTGCAGACCGAGCACCGGGTCGGGTACCGCCTTGAAGCCATCGCCAAGGCATTCCCCGTGGGGCGCCGGCGGGTCTAGGCGTCGAGCCGCGGTACCCGCTGCACCGCCAGCACCGACACGTCATCGCGCAGATTGCCCTCGTCGTAGCGTCGCGCGCGCTCGGTGAGGTATGCGATGCGCTCCTCAAGCGGCAGGTGCGCCGAGGCAGCCAATGTCTGTATGACTCGCGCCGACCCGAACATGACGTCGCCCTGCCGCGCCTCCACCAGCCCATCGGTGTAGATGATCAGGGTGCCGCCCTCGGGAATGGTGACCTCGGTCACCGGCCATGACGGCGGGTCGAGCAGGCCCAGAATGGGGCCCCGCTCCTCCACCTCGATGAGCGCGCCGGTGTCGCCGGACATCACGATGGGTCTGGGGTGTCCGGCAAGTGCGATCTCGGCGCGGCCGTCGGGGTGCACGTGGCAGTGGCACATCGTGGAGAAGATTCCCTGTTCGCGTTCGCCCGGGCCAACCACAAGGCCATTCAGCACACCCAGCACGCGCTGTGGGTCGGGATCCACCTCAACCAGCGCACGCCACCCGAATCGCATGCGTGCTGCCCGTGCGGCCGGCTCGGCACCGTGCCCGGCGACATCGCCCACCACCACCACGAGACTTCCGTCAGGCAGCACGCGGGCGTCGTAGAAGTCGCCCCCGATGGCAAGCCCCGGGCTCATGGGCAGGTAGCGGGCCGCCAGACGCAGGCCGGGAACGGCGGGCAGGTTCTCGGGAAGCAGACCCTTCTCCACCGTGCGCCACAGACGCCGCTCGGCGCGCGCCGCCTCCGTACGGCGGGCGCTGGACTCAGCGGCGTCACGCTGCACCACCACCTGCCCCTGCATCTCGTTGAACGACTCCACCAGTTGGTCAACCTCACGCGCAGCGTGCTCCGGCAGCGGCACCTTCTCGCCCGTGCGGCCCGCCCCCACGCGCCGCACTCCCTGCAGCAGCGATCCAAGCGGGGCCCCCACCCGGCGCCACAGCAGCCGCGTGGCGCCCAGAACGGTGAGCACGGCGATGACGGATCCGAGGAGGAGCGCGAGAATGGTGAGTGTGCGCCGGCGGTCGGCACGGCGAAGAGCAGTCTCACGCTCGCGCTCCACGAGCCCCCGCAGTTCGGCCTGCTCCGCTCGCAGCGCGTCGAGGCGGGCCTTGTCGATGCCCTGATTGATGCGATCCACCGCGCCCTGGATGTCGCCCTGCTTGCGCAGGTCAATGAGGGTCGCGGCCTCCGAGAACCACAGTGTGGCGGCGCGGTCGATCGAGGCCACCGACTGCTCGAGTTTGGGGCTGCCGGTCACGAGCCCCTGCAGCCGCGCGATGCTGCGCGGGTACGAGGCCTCAGCTCTGACGTACGGCACCAGATAGTTGGGCCGGCCGGTCAGTGTGTACCCGCTCACGCCGGTCTCAGCATTCAGCAGGTCGGCGAGGATGGATTCGGCTGTCGTGGCCCGCGTGACGGCCGCCTGCTGATCGTCGCGGTACGACGCCGTGGACGCATACACGCCGATGATGGCCAGGGCGCTGAGCACGCCCAGCACCAGACCCACGCCCACCACCACGCGTGTGAGCAGCCCACGCAGCGACGGGGTGCCCCGACCGCGGAGCACCGACCAGAGGTCGCGCCTGTCCGGATCCCTCATGGAGTAGCCGCCGCCCCGAAGGGACTCAGGCGGCGTCCGACGGAGGGCCGTCTGCCACGAGTCGCTGGATTTCGTCGAAGGTGTCGGGTCGGGTGAGGATGACCAGGGTGTCGTTGGCCCTGATGGGTTCGTCCGGATGCGGCATGGGAAGTGCCCCCTCCGTGCGCAGGATGGCCACGATCGTGCCGCCGGTGGTCCGGCGTATGCGACAGGTCTGCACGGTACGGCCCACGAGCGGGCTGTCGGCTGGGATATCCACCCATTCGAGTGCCAGGTCGTTGAGCGCCACGTCAAGGTGCTCGGCGAGCTCCGGGCGGTACACCACGCCCCCGAGAATGGACCCCAGCTGGCGGGCCTCGTCGTCGGTGAGCACGAGGACGTCCTCGGCGTCCTCGTCTGGGTCGCTGCGGTGGTACACCTCGCGCCGCCCGTCGGTGTGCACGATGGCGCACACGTCCTCGCCGCGGGTGGTGTGCATGGTGAATTTCTTGCCGACGCCGGGGAGGCGTGTCTCTCGGACCTCGATCACGAACGTCCCTCCTCGTGGGCGACCACCGCTGCGCTGGGTTTCCTGGATCCGAACAACGCGCGTCCGATCGTTCGGGATTCTCTCATCAGTAGCACTCCGACGAGGGCTGTGACCAGCACGAGCACGCCGGCGAATGACGTAATGCGCTGTCGAAAGCCGGGATCGAGCGCCACGCCGAGGGCTGCGATCTGGGCAAGGATGAGCGAGAACTCACCGCGGGCGATGAGGCTCGACCCCACCGTGAACGACTGCCGGCGCGAAAATCCGCTGCTCCGGCCGGCGATCCAGCCGGCGACAAGCTTGCCGCCCACCGCCACCACGGCGCCAATGAGGATCCACTGCCAGATCTCCCCGGCCGACCCCAGGTCGATCTGCAGGCCAAATGAGAAGAAGAAGATGGATGCCGCAAAGTCGCGCAGGCCGTACAGGTGCCGCTCAATGCGGTCGCGCGCCTCGGTCTCGGACAGCAGGATCCCCGCCAGCAGTGCCCCGATGGCGGCCGACAGGCCTGCCCACTCCGCCAGCGCGGCTGCACCAACCAGCAGTGCAAGGGCAACGAGCACCAGTCGCTCGCGCTCCAGGTACGGACTGATGCGATTGATGTACTTGGGCAGATAGCGACTGGCCACCAGGAATGCGGCGACGAACGCCACCACGATCACGGTACGCGCCGTGATCATGCCCCCACTCACCGTCTGCCCCACCGCCAGTGCGGATGCGATGGCCAGGAACACCGCGACGGCCATATCTTCAAATACGAGGATGCCCAGCACCAGATCGGTCTCGTCGTCGGCCAGCCGACGGAAGTCGAACAGGGCCTGGATGATGATGCCGCTGCTCGACACATAGATGATGCCGGCCACGATGAGGGCCTCGGCACTCACCCCGAACAGGGCCACGCCCACCGCAAACCCCAGGCCGCCATTGACCACCAGGTCGATCACCCCACCCCGCAGCACCAGATTGCGTGCCTGAACCAGGCGCTCAAGGCTGAACTCGAGCCCCAGGTAGAACAGCAGCAGGATGATCCCGAGCTCGCTGATGAGGTAGAGCGGCTCACCTTGAAGAAGGGCCGAGGGGAATGGCTCGTAGGGCCCCAGCAGGATGCCCGCGATGATGAACAGCGGGATGGCCGAGAACCTGAGGCGCTCGCCGATGATGGCGGCGGCGGCGACCGCGATCAGAATGATCGCGAGTTGCCCGAGAAGGCTCATCCGCCCCCGGCCAGCGCACTGCCCACGAGCTCGGAGATGTGGCCCACGTGCTCGCGCCGCATGCGATCGGTGAGCCCGGTGGTGATGTCACGGGCGATTGTGGGGCCGCGGTACACCATGCCGGTCCACACCTCCACCAGCGATGCGCCGCTGGCAAGGCGGTCCCACGCCTGATCGGCATCCATGATGCCGCCCACGCCGATAATCAGCAGATCCCCACTGGCACGGCGAGCAGCGATGCGGGTGGCCTCATCAGCACGGGCACGAAGCGGTGGGCCGGACATGCCGCCCTGCTGTGCCGCCGCCGGGTCGGCAGGGTTTGTAAGCCCCTCGCGCGAGATGGTGGTGTTGGTGAGCACCACGCCGGCCAGCCCCAGCTCTCCGGCGAGGTCGACGGCGTCCTCGATCTGCGCATCCGGCAGGTCGGGAGCCAGCTTGACAAGAAAGGGCATGGGGGCGCGGCCGTCACGGGCGCGCATTGAGGCGTCCTCATCGCGGAGGGCACCGAGGATCGCCGTGAGGTGATCGCGGTCCTGCAACTCACGAAGCCCCGGGGTATTGGGCGACGACACGTTGACAACCACAAGATCAGCCACGCCACGAAGCAGGCGGTACGAGGCCACATGATCGGCCGGGGCGTCGTCGAGCGGCGTCACCTTCGACTTGCCGATGTTGATGGCAATTGGGATCCCGGCGCCGGACCCCGCGCGCGCTGCAGCAATGCGCCGTGCCGTGACCGCCGCACCATCGTTGTTGAAGCCCATGCGATTGACGATGGCCTCGTCATCCACCAGGCGAAACAGCCGGGGGCGGGGGTTCCCCGGCTGCGCGCGGGCGGTCACCGTGCCGATCTCGGCGAATCCAAACCCCAGGCGCCCCCACGCGCGCACCGCCCGGCCGTACTTGTCGTAGCCGGCCGCAAGCCCCACCGGGCCGGCGAAGTCGAGGCCCATCAGCCGCTGGTGCACCGACGCGTCGCGCGTGGCCATGTACCCCTTGGCCGGTACGAGCAACGGGCTCCCCACCTGCAATGCACGCAGCGCGGCCTCATGAGCGCGTTCGGGATCCATGCGAAATGCCGTGCGCCGGATGATCGATGGCATTCCCATCAGCCAGCCGCCAGCCGGTCGCACACTCCGGCAAGCGCAAGGTCCATCTCGGTGATTCCCCCCTCGGAGTGGGTGACCAGCCTGATGGTGACGGTGGTCCATCGGATGTCGATGTCGGGGTGGTGGTCGGCGGCCTCGGCGGCATCGGCCACGGCGTCCACAAACCGGATGCCGGAGAGAAACCCCTCATCGAACGTGAAGGCCTTCACCAACATGCCCTCGGCAACGCCCCAGCCAGGGAGCGCGGCAAGCGCGGCATGCAGTTGATCGTCTCCCAGTGGCGGCATTGGCGACACCCTAGCGAGCGCCCGGGCTGCGACACTCCGCGTGTGAGCGACGCTCCCACCACGCACCCCAACCGCATGAAGCGCATGGAGCGGGGCGCCGGCTGGCTGGCCCGCCGGATCGCGGGGCCGGGAACCGGCAGGCCCGCGCCCTTAAGCGCCGTTCGCATGGCCCTTGCCGTTGCGCTGCCCTTGCTCCTCGGGCTGGCGGGTGGTCGCCTGGATCTGGGCAGTGTGGGTGCGATCGCTGCGCTCTTCACGGCCATCGTGGAACCCGGCGGCGGGTACCGCCGCCATGCGCAGGTGTACGCCGTAGTCACTGCGCTCAACATCGTGGTGGTGGTGCTGGCAGTGCAGGTGGCCCACGCAGCACTGGCGGCGGCCGTCGTGATGCTGGCGCTCGGCGTGCTGGCCGGGCTCGCATCGGCGTGGGGGGAGGTACCCACCATGGCCGCCCCCGCGCCGCTCGGCCTGTTCATCCTCGCTCAGGGCCTGCACCCCACTCCACGGCTGGCAGATGCCGTGCTGGCAGTGCTCATCGGAAGCGGATGGGTGGTGGTGCTGTCGGTACTGCCGTGGCCCATCGCGCCATTCGCCCCGGCCGAGTTGGCAGTGAGCGATGCATGGCTGTCGGTGGCCGCGTTCGCGCGCGATCCCACCAGCACCCGACTCGAGATGCGGGCGATCAACGCGATCGAGGACGGCCGTGAGGTGGTGGCGGTCATCCGCAGCCGCCGCGCGGGCTGGTCGGACCGCTCGCACCGATTATGGGCGGCACTGGTCGCGGCTCAGCGGGTGACGGCGCTGATCTCGGCCGTGGCGGACGACCGGCGAAAGGCGCCGGCCGACCCGTCGACCCGGGCCGCGATGGACCACATGCTCACGCAGGTATCCCTGACGGCGGCCGACATCGCCACGTGCACGATGATTCCCCGTGGCCGGCCCGACCTCACCGCGCTCCACGATGCAGCCGCCACCGTGCACGCGACCGTGCCATCGCCCGATGGCCTCACCGGTCCGCCACTCCACGCAGCTCTGGTCGCCGCTGGACGGGCCCGGGCTGCAAAACGGCTCTTGCTGCGAGTGCGAGAAGCGGTCGATGCGCTTGACCTTCCGGAGGTGCCATCGATCGACATCCCTGCGCCTGCACCCCTGCACCTGATGGATCAACTCCGGGCGGCGCTCACGTGGAAGTCAACCGCTCTGCGGCACGGCCTGCGACTGGGCGCGGCCACGGGCATCTCGATGGGAGTCTTCACCGCCCTCGGACCCGGGGGAATTCTGGGGGTGACGCATGGCGCGTGGGTCACCCTGACCCTCATGGCAGTGTTGCGTCCCACGCTGGGCGACTCGGTTGAGATGGCGATGCAGCGAACCATCGGCACCGCGATCGGCGGCGTGGTTGCGGTGGGCATGCTGGTGGTGCTCCCCGCGCAAGCGGCGCTGGTGGGCGGGATCATCGTGGTATCCACACTCGCCGCGCTGCTGAGTCCGGTCAACGCAATGTGGTTTGTGATCCTGTTCACGCCCATCCCCCTGGTGTTCGCCGCCAGCGGAGGCGCATCGGGCACCGACCTCATGTGGGAGCGGCTCACGGCCACGGGGCTGGCCTGCACCGCCGGAATGATCATCGCCACCCTTCTCTGGCCCACCCGCAGTGCCCATGAGCTGCCGCAGATACTCGCCCGTGCGCTTCGTACCGACGCCCGCGATGCGGACGCCATGATCGCCACGGTCATCGGCGAACTGCGCCCCGGGGCCGCGTCGGAGGCACAGCGAGGGGCCATGCTCGCGGCCGACGAGGCCACGCGCGTCGCCCAGGCGCAGATCGTGGAGTCACTCACGGTGTTCCTTCACCCGACGCCAATCATCGCGCTTGAGGCGGCGGTACTGAAACTGCCGCGGGAGATCGCCGTGCTCGGGGTGCGTGCGTGGAAGGACGGCACGGATATCCCCGGCATCGACGCCGTACGCGCCGAGATCGCGCGGTCGCTCGAGGACATCGCGACCGCGATCGGCGATCGCCTGCCACCGGCGCCCGAGACCGGCCTGGTCGACGTGCTCGACCCGGCATGGGAGGCGCTCCGCCGCTCCGAAGCAGCCGGCACCCCCGACGTGCGCCTGGCCGCGGCGGTGGACGCGCTCGACGCCGTGCTGCATGGAATCGAGCGCATCGCCGACGACGCTGCCGTGTGGGCGGCATCCGGTACCGGGCGCGACGGCCCGTGGTTCCGCCGCCTTGCGCCGGCTCCGCGCATGGCCCAGCGCACCAGCGGGGCCGCCTGACCCTCACGGGGCGTTACCCTTCCGGGGCGCCGTTAGCTCAGTTGGTTAGAGCAGGGGACTTTTAATCCCAAGGTCCTGGGTTCGAATCCCAGACGGCGCATTCGCAAGGCGCGATCGCACCGGGTAGCGGGTATCGCCGGTTACTGAACGCGGGGACAGGGCGGAACCGGAACTCATGATGCTCCCCGGGGGCGTTACTGGGGTCGCGGCACAGCCATTCAGTTGGTTCCATGTCTCACCATTTGGGTTGGTTGAAACTGCCTGCGGCGGTGGTTTTGGGGAGGAAATAGTCCCAGAACCATCCAGTACCGACGGGTGTCGGTGGAGCGCGGGAGAGTCGCTCCTTACGGTCGCGGCCATTCAGTTGACCATAAGGAGAAATCACCATGAAGGGATCCACAAAGGGCAGCGCACGTTGGCCACGTGCCGCCGCTGGGGTTGCAGTGCTTGCATTGGCCGTTGGAGCGGTACCCGCAATGGCGGTGCCAGCCACGGGCAACACCACGGCCACCGTCACTGTGAACAGCATTCTGTCGCTCACGGCACCGGCATCGATCTCATTCAGCAACATCTCGGTGGGCGGCACAAGCCCGGCATCAGCCACGCCTGTCGCCGTCACGAGCAACGCCGCCAAGGGCTACCAGTTGAGCGTTGGCCGAACCGCGTTCACCAACGCCGGTGGTGGCTCGCTCGCCGACAACGTGGACATGCCGCTCACCGTGGCCAACCCGAGTGGCGTCGGAGTTGCACCGGGCAGCACAACCCCGGCATCCAGTGATGTCGCGATCCTCACCGCGGCCAGCTCGTTGATTGGCGCTGGGAACGCCGGGCACGTGACCAACAGCGCTGGCGACACGTGGAACCTGGGACTGGTTCTCGGACCCGTGCCGTTCACCCAGGATGGGCTGCGCTCATCCACGGTGACCTTTACTGCCGTCACCACCCCCTAGGCGCCATGCGGGTCCTATTCAGATCCCGAAGCTGGATAGGACCCACTTTGGCCGTCCTCGTGATGGTTTCAATCACCGGGCTCACGAACATCGCAACCGGCGTTCCGCTCGTACCGACGTTCACGCCCACAGCGCAGTCGCCAATTGCCGCCGGAACGCGGCCTGTGGCGATTGTCGCTGCGCTGT
>JBAXJA010000005.1:0-31272 GCA_037138115.1 Thermoleophilia bacterium
CACCGGGCGACCGCGGCCGGTCGGGCACGCTCCCACCCCGCGGAACCGGTGGCATCGGTCGTCCGGGCGGCGGTGCTGGCCGTGGCCGCAAGCGCCGTGTGGTGATCGACGCGCAGGCGAGTCGCCGTCAGGGCGGTGGGCCGCGTGATCGCGGTGGCCGTCGCGGGCAGCGCCAGGATCAGTCCGACCAGTCGCTGCTGCCGCAGATCAACCCGGCGGACATGCCGCCGGCTGAGATCCGGTCGGGCGGGACGGTCAAGGATGTTGCTGAGGGTCTCGGCATTCCCACCGCACAGATCATCAAGTTCCTCATGACCATGGGCGAGTTGGCGACCATCACACAGTCGCTGTCGGACGAGGCCATTGAGCTCATCGCTGCCGACATCGAGCGCAAGGTCATCATCATCCACGCCGAGGAGGAGCCCGACCTCGAGACGGTGTTCGACGACGACCCTGCGTCGCTCGTCGCGCGGGCCCCCGTGGTGACGGTGATGGGGCACGTTGACCACGGAAAGACGTCGCTGCTCGACGCGGTGCGTCGTACCGAGGTGGCCGCAGGCGAGGCCGGCGGAATCACGCAGCACATCGGCGCCTATCAGGTGCACCATGGCGCCCGCGAAGTCACGTTCCTTGACACCCCGGGCCACGAGGCGTTTACCGCCATGCGTGCCCGCGGCGCCAAGATCACTGACGTGGCCATCATCGTGGTGGCGGCCGACGACGGCGTGATGCCGCAGACCATCGAGGCGATTGACCACGCGAGGGCCGCTGACGTGCCGTTCGTCGTGGCCATCAACAAGATGGACAAGGAGAACGCCAACCCCGACAAGGTGAAGCAGGAATTCGCCAGCCGGGACGTGATTCCGTCCGATTGGGGTGGCACCACCGAATTCGTCAACGTCTCCGCGCACAGCGGCCTCGGGCTGGACGACCTCCTCGAGACGGTGCTGCTCGTGGCCGACGCCGATGCTGAGCCCAAGGCGAATCCGACCCCTGAGGCATCGGGCACCGTGGTGGAGTCGCGGCTCGACCCGGGCCGTGGCCCCGTGTGCACCCTGTTGGTGCAGCGCGGCACGATGCGTATCGGCGACATCCTCGTGGTGGGCGAGACATTCGGCCGCGTGCGGGCGATGCTCGACTACACGGGTGACACGATTGCCACGGCCGGGCCGTCGGTACCGGTGGAGATCCTCGGTCTCGATGGCGTCCCTGCTGCGGGTGAGAAGTTCCGCGTGGTGGAGAACGAGCGGCTTGCGCGCCAGATCGCAGCAACCCGCAGCCAGCGGCTGCGTGCGGAGGACCTGGCAAACCGCCGACCGGTGTCGCTTGAGGACCTGTTCGCCCGCATTTCCGAGGGCGGGCTCAAGGAGCTCAACATCATCATCAAGGGTGATGTGCAGGGTTCGGTGGGCGCACTTGCCGACGCTCTCAACAAGGTCGAGCAGACCGAGGTCCGACTGCGGATCATCCACACTGGTGTGGGTGCGGTCACCGAGTCGGATGTCAACCTTGCGGCCGCGTCACAGGCGATCATCATCGGGTTCAACGTGCGCCCGAGGCCCGAGGCCAAGATGTTGGCCGAGCGCGAGGGCGTGGACGTACGGACCTACCGCGTGATCTACCGCGCCATCGAGGACGTACGCGACGCGCTTGTGGGCCTGTTGGAGCCGGACATCGTGGAGGAGCCCATGGGCTCCCTCGAGGTGCGCGCCATCTTCAGGGCGAGCCGCCTGGGAACGATCGCCGGCTGTTACGTCACTGACGGGCTGGCCAGGCGTGGGGCGGATTGCCGCCTTGTGCGCGACGGCACGGTGGTGCACGTGGGCAGGATCGGTTCGATCCGGCGGGTGGATGACGACGTGCGCGAGGTCCAGCAGGGCTTCGAGTGCGGCGTGCTCATCGATGACTACAACGACGTCAAGGAAGGCGACGTGATCGAGGTCTTCGAGCTCAAGGAGGTGGCGCGCACCGCGCAGGCCGCCACGGCACCGCCCGGCCCCATCACGCCCACTCCGGCGTCCGAGTAGAGGGACGGCCCGCCTGATGGGGGCGCCGCGTCAGCGGCAGCGGCGGGCCAATGAGGCCATCCGCGAGGTCGTGGGCCAGGCACTCCTCACGGAGCTGTCGGACCCCCGCCTGCAGATGGTCACCATCACCGCGGTGGAGAGCAGCCCCGATCTTGGTCGGGCGAAGGTGTATTGGACCGCGCTCGACCCAAAGCGCGTCGAGGGTGCCGGTGCGGCACTTGAGGCCGCCCGCGGGCTTCTGCAGGGCCGCGTGGCCCGCGTGCTCAAGTCGCGGCTCACGCCGCATCTGGTCTTCGTGCATGACGGCCTCCAGGACGAGGCCCGTCGCCTCACCGAACTCATCGACCGGGTTGCTCCTGATGGGCCGCTGCCAGACCCGGAACCCGAACCGGATTCGCAGCCGTGAGCCAGCACCATCACCACGCGCACGTGGCGGGGGAGGAGGTGGGCGCCGACCGGATCGCGGAGTTGCTCGCACCTCCCGGTCGCAAGGTGCTGGTGACGACGCACCGCAAGCCCGATGGCGACGCCGCCGGATCGATGATCGGGCTCACGCGCATCCTGCGGGGGCTCGGGCACGACGTCGTCATGTGGCATGTGGAGGGTCCGGGCCTGCCGGACGACCTGACATGGTTGCTCGGCCCGGATGAGGCCGTGGTTGGGGGCCCCGTGGCGGACCGCGAGGAGCGCCTGGTGGTGAGTGTGGATGCCGCCACCTCGCACCGCATGACCGACGACGACCCGAGCACGCTCGGGGGGCCGATCATCAATATCGACCACCACCACGACAATCCGATGTGGGGTCATTACAACCTTGTGGACGGCGGGGCATCGAGTGCGGCCGAGATGGTGGTGCGGGTGGCCGACGCGCTGGGTGCCGAGATCACGGCTGAGGTGGCACTGCCGCTGTACGTGGGTCTGGTCACCGATACCGGCCGGTTCAGTTACGGCAGTACAGGCGCCGAGGCGCACGTGGTGGCAGCCCGCCTCATCGACGCCGGCGTGGATCCGGCCACGGTATTCCGTCGCGTGTACGAGGGCGTCCCGTTCGGTGACGTGCGGCTGGTGGGCCGTGCGCTGGCGGGTGCCCGCTCGGAACTCGAGGGGCGCCTGATCATCGCGGTGGTCACCGACGACGACGTGACTGAAGCGGGTGGCCAGAATTCGGATGGTGTGGTGGAGGCCCTTCGCGCGGTGGCGGGTGCAGAGGTGGCTGCGGTCATCCGGCAGGTCCATGGGGCATGGCGGGTATCGATGCGCGCATCAGGCGATACGGTGGATGTATCAGCGATTGCCGCCCTGGAGGGCGGGGGAGGGCACCGCGCGGCGGCCGGGTTTACATCGCATCACGATCCTGAGGCCATCATCGCGCTCATCCGCGACGCCGTCGTGGCGCAGGACGGCTGAGGTGGGCGTGCCGGCCGATGCCCCCCGCGCCATTCTCGTGGACAAGCCGGCGGGGCCCACGTCGCACGACGTGGTGAGCACGGTGCGGCACGCGCTTGGGCGGACGAAGGCTGGGCACACGGGAACGCTCGACCCCTTCGCCACAGGCCTCCTCGTGGTGCTCACCGGTCGCGCCACCCGCCTCGCGCCATTTCTCACGGGTCTCGACAAGACCTACCGGGCCACCGTCCGGCTGGGCGAGCGGTCGGAGTCGGGTGATCCCGAGGGCCCCATCACTCCGGGCGGACCGGTACCCGATGAGGCTGCGGTGCGTGCTGCGCTTGCCACCATGACCGGCGTCATTGAGCAGCAGGTCCCGGCGCTTTCGGCCGTGAGAGTGGATGGCGAGCGCCTGTACGCGCGCACCCGCCGCGGCGAAGAGGTCGAACGGCCCCGCCGCGAGGTGGTCGTGCACCGCGCTGATCTGATCTCCTATGACCACGTGAATGGACTTGCCGACATCGAGATCCGCTGTGGGTCGGGCACCTACGTGCGGCAGATCGCCGTTGATCTGGGCGAATCGCTCGGTTGCGGTGGGTATTGCGCTGCCCTGAGGCGTACCGAGGTGGGGGACCTGTCAGTGGATTCTGCGCTCGCTCCTGAGGATGTGCAGCCCGGGTGCGGCATCTCTCTGCTCGCGGCCGTCGGCCACATTCCACGGGTGGATCTGGACGACGCTGCGCTGGCCGAGGTGGTGCACGGGCGACGGGTGCAGGCACCGGGCGCGGTCGCCATGGGCACTGTGGCCCTCGCTGCGGGCGACGAGCTTGTGGCCATTGGCCTCGCGGATGACGACGGCGTGGTGCGGCCGAAGGTGGTGCTCGTCCGATGAGGCGATACGAATCGCTCGGGGATCTTCCACTCAACGGTGCGCGGCGCGTGGTGGCCATCGGCACCTTTGATGGCGTGCACATCGGCCACCAGGCCATTATCGGCCGTGCGATTGAGCGTGCGAAAGAGCGTGGCCTCGAGTCGATGGTGCTCACCTTCGAGCCCAACCCGCTCACGGTGCTGCGGCCCGATCTCGCTCCCGCCGTGCTCACCGAACCGGGGTTTAAGGCGCAGCTCATTGAGGCGCTGGGCGCTGACGCACTGCTCGTTGTGCCCTTCACCCGCGCGTTCTCGCGCATTCGGGCCGACCGATTTGCGGAGATGCTGTGTGCGGCGCCACTCACTGCCGAGTCGATTGTGGTGGGGGCGAACTTCCGGTTTGGCCAGGGCGGCACCGGTACCGTGTCGTATCTCCAGCGTCTGGGACGCGCCAAGGGGCTCATTGTTGAGAGCCCCGAAACCGTGGTGAGCCCCGACGGCAAGCCCGTGTCGTCCACACGCGTGCGGCGGCTTGTGACCACGGGGCAGGTGGACGATGTAATCGCCCTGCTCGCCCGCGCGCATTCGGTGGAGGGCATGGTGGTGCCCGGCGAGCAACGCGGGCGCGAGATGGGCCTGCCAACGGCGAACGTCGCGGTTGCGCATGACGTCGCGCTCCCGGCCCGGGGCGTGTACGCGGGCCGCGTGGTCACGGCCGAGGGCCGGTTTGCGGCCGCAATCAACCTGGGATACTCCCCGACCTTCACCGAAGGCACCAACCCGGACCTTCGGCTTGAGGCCTTCCTGCTCGATTATGGCGGGAGTGACCTGTACGGGCAGCGGGTGCGCGTGGAGTTTCTGCAACGCCTGCGGGACGAGCGCAGGTTCAGCAGCGCGGACGAACTGGTGGTGCAGGTGGAGGAGGACGTGCAGCGCACCCGTGAGGTGGCAGCCGCCGCCTGATACGGGGGATCCCGGAGGTGGTGCTACCCTCCCGGGCGTTCGCGAGAGCGCGAACCCCCCGCCCGGCCTGTAGGTATGGCGCGAGGTGGAGGAATTGACCCGGAGCGGCCCAGGCTGCTCCGTGGCCGGATCAGGAGCACACATGCTTGACAAGGAATCCAAGGCCGGCGTCATGGCGCCGCACCGTCAGCACGACACGGACACGGGTTCGCCCCAGGTTCAGGTCGCGATTCTGACCGAGCGGATCAATCAGCTGACCGAGCACCTCAAGGTGCACTCGAAGGACCACCACTCACGTCGTGGTCTTCTCACCATGGTCGGCCGCCGCCGCCGCCTCCTCTCGTACCTTCAGAGGAAGGACGTGGAGGCCTACCGCGAGCTCACGACCTCGCTGGGCATCCGCAGGTAGCACGCAGTACCGGGGCGCATCCGCGCCCGTGACGGCGGGCCACCAGAGGGTGGTGCCGCAAGATGAGCCACGTCGGGTGACGTGGCATGAGGGATGAGGGACACGAATGGCAGATCAGGGACCTGACGCAACGCGCGTCGTCGCCGACATCGGCGGCCAGGAGATCATCTTCGAGACCGGACGCCTGGCGAAGCAGGCAAACGGATCAGTGCTCGTGCGCTCGGGTGACAGCCTTGTGCTGGTCACCGCAGTGGGCGCCCGCGAGCCGCGGGAGGGGACGGACTTCTTCCCCCTCACCGTGGACGTCGAGGAGCGCATGTACGCCAAGGGAGCGATCCCGGGCGGCTTCATCAAGCGTGAGAGCCGCCCCAGCGAGCGCGCGATTCTCACGTGCCGCATGACCGACCGACCGCTTCGTCCGCTGTGGCCCAAGGGCTTCCGCAACGAGGTGCAGATCGTCACGACGGTGCTCAGCATCGACAAGGTCAACGCATTCGACATCCTGTCGATGAACGGCGCATCAGCCGCGCTCATGCTGAGCGAGCTGCCGTTCCAGGGGCCCGTCGGTGCCGTGCGCATTGGCATGATCGATGACGACTTCGTCATCAACCCCACCCTGCAGGAGCTTGAGGAGTCCACGCTCGACCTGGTGGTCGCGGGTACCCGCGAGGCCATCTCCATGGTCGAGGCGGGCGCGAACGAGGTGAGCGAGGACGACCTCCTCGAGGCCCTCCAGATCGCGCACGACGAAATCAAGAAGCTTTGCGACGTGCAGGAGGAGCTGCGCAAGCTCGCCGGCAAGCCGAAGTGGGACATTCAGCCGAAGACGGTGGACCCCGCGATGCTGGCGAAGGTCGAGAAGGCTGCGCTGTCGCAGATCGAGGAGGCCACCCGCGAGCAGGGCAAGCTTGAGCGCCGCGACAAGATCTCGGACGCCAAGAGCGCAGCCCGTACCGCCGTGCTGGGCGATGAGCCCACGTCTGAGGACAAGGCCGCGTTCTCGGAGGCGTTCGACTCAATCATCAAGAGGACCATCCGTCACCGCATCGCGGTGGACAAGCACCGCCCCGACGGCCGCACGGCCGAGGAGATCCGCCCGATCTGGGTGGAGACGGGCCTTGCTCCCCGCACGCACGGATCCGGTCTCTTCACCCGTGGCGAGACGCAGGTGCTCACGCTCCTCGCCCTCGGTACGACCAAAGAGGCCCAGCGCATCGACGATCTCTCGATCGACACGACCAAGCGCTATATCCATCACTACAACTTCCCGCCGTTCAGCGTGGGTGAGACCGGCTTCATGCGCGGTCCCAAGCGTCGTGACATCGGACACGGTGCCCTGGCCGAGCGCGCGCTCCTGCCAGTGATCCCGACCGATGAGGACTTCCCGTACACGCTGCGGCTTGTGTCGGAGACCCTCGAGAGCAATGGCTCGTCGTCCATGGCGTCGGTCTGCGGTTCGACCCTCGCCCTGCTCGACGCCGGCGTGCACATCAAGCGCCCGGTGGCCGGTATCGCGATGGGCCTCATCAAGGAGGGCGATGACCACATCGTGCTCACCGACATCCAGGGCGACGAGGATCACCTCGGCGACATGGACTTCAAGGTGGCGGGTACCTCCGAGGGCGTGACCGCCCTGCAGATGGACATCAAGATCAACGGTGTGACCACCGAGATCATGACCCAGGCCCTCAAGCAGGCCAAGGATGCGCGTCTCGCGATCCTCGGCATCATCAACGAGGCCATGCCCGGCCCCCGCGAGGAGCTGTCGCCGTGGGCGCCGCGCATCACCGCCATCAAGATCGATCCGGACAAGATCGGAATGGTCATCGGTAAGGGTGGCGAGACCATCCGCGGCCTCGAGGCCGACTTCGAGGTGGAGATCTCCATCGAGGACGACGGCACCGTGAGCGTGTACGGCGTGCAGGGTGAGAAGGCCGATCAGTGCGTCGAGCGCATCCGCTCGATGACGAAGGACGTCGAGGTCGGCGACACGTACACCGGTGCGAAGGTTGTGAAGACCACCACCTTCGGCGCATTCGTCGAGCTCGCCAAGGGCGTTGACGGTCTGCTGCACATCTCCAACCTCGGCTCCGGCCGCGTGGAGAAGGTGGAGGACGTCATCAACCGGGGTGACTCGGTTGACGTGGTGGTGGAGGAAGTTGACCGCGCACGCGGTCGCATCGGCCTTCGCCTGCTGAACGACGACTCGGCACCCGCGGCATCCGGCGAGTCCGGTGGCACCGAGGGCGCCGAGGGCGACGAGGGCGACGCCGAGCGCCGTCCGCGCCGCCGCCGCAAGGTCTCCACGGACGATCTGGCCGAGTGACGACGGGGGGACGATCCCTCGACACGACCGCGGAGGGGCTCCGAGTGATTTCGGAGCCCCTCCCGGGAGTGCGTTCCGTGGCGCTCGGCCTGTGGATTGGCGTGGGCTCACGGTTTGAGCACGCGGGCGAGGCCGGTGTATCGCATTTCATTGAGCACCTGCTGTTCAAGGGCACCGAGAGGTTCAGCGCGGCGGAGATCGCACAGGTCTTTGACGGCCTGGGCGGGGAGATCAACGCTGCCACGGGGCGCGACCACACGGTCGTGTACACCCGAGTGCTTGACGAGCACCTCGACGTGGCCTTTGACGTGGTGGCCGACATGCTGCGAAACCCCGCTTTTCGCGAGCTGGATCAGGAGCGGCAGGTCGTGCTGGAGGAGATCCTCATGTACGAGGACGACCCCGGCGATCTTGTGCATGACCTGATGTCCGAAGCGGTGTTTCCTGACCAGCCACTCGGCCGCCCGGTGATCGGTACCAGCGAGGTCATCAGCTCCATTGGCGCTGATGAGATCCGGGCGTTCCACGCCGGCCACTACGTGGCACCCAATATCGTGGTGGCCGCCAGCGGATCGATCGACCATGACCGCCTGATGGCGCTTACCGAGAAGCACCTGGGTGGACTTCCCGTGGGTGGCGGTGCCCACACGGTGGAGCCGGCCGCACCGGGTGCACCCATTTTGGTGAGCAGGACCAAGCCCACCGAGCAGTACCACGTGGCGCTTGGCGGCAAGGGGCTTGACCGCTCGGATTCCCGTCGTCACGCCATGGCGGTACTCGACACCATTCTCGGCGGTTCGATGTCGTCGCGGCTCTTTCAGGAGATCCGGGAGCGGCGTGGACTCGCGTACTCGGTTGGCACGTACTCGGTGGGGTATGCCGATACCGGCCAGGTGGGCGTGTATCTGGGCACCCGCGAGGACAATCTTGTGGAGGCAGCCGAGGTGATGGCCCGCGAGCTGCGGCGTATGGGCGAGGAGCTCGTGCCCGCCGCCGAACTGACCCGGGCCAAGGAGCATCTGAAGGGTCGCCTCGTCCTCAGCCTCGAGAGCCCGTCCACGCGCATGCAGCGCAATGGGCGCGCGGTGCTCACCGAGACAGAGCTTCTCGACATCGAGGAGATCGTCGAGCGGATCGAGGCCGTCACGGCCGACGACGTTCAGGCGCTTGGAAGCGAGTTCTGGGACCCGTCGCGGCTGTCGGTCGCGGCGATCGGGCCGAGTGAGGATGCCGTGCGGTCCGCGGCCGAGCGCCTCGCTCCCAACCTGGTGGAGGCGGCGTGATCCGTGTGATGGTGACTGGGGCGGCGGGCCGGATGGGGCGCACCGTGGTGGATGCGGTGAATGGTGCCGCCGATACCGAACTGGTGGCACAGGCCGACCCGCATCTGGCGGGAAAGGGCGCGCCGATGTTCGCCACCGTGGAGGAGGCCATCGCCCGCACCTCGCCGCAGGTCGCAGTGGACTTCACGCAGCCGGACGTGGCCTACGCAACCACCCGCGCGTGCCTTGAGGCCGGCGTGCATGCGGTTGTGGGCACAACGGGCCTCACCGACGATCAGCTGCGCGCGCTGCGGGATCTTGCCGAGTCCGGTCCCGCCAACCTGCTCATTGCACCCAACTTCGCTGTGGGCGCAGTGCTGATGATGCGCTTCGCGGCCGAGGCGTCGCACCACATGCAGCGGGCCGAGATCATCGAACTGCACCACGATGGCAAGCTTGACGCCCCGTCGGGCACTGCCAAGCTGACGGCCGAGGGCATGCAGGGTGACGTACCCATCCACTCGGTGCGTCTGCCGGGGCTTGTGGCACATCAGGAGGTCATTCTGGGTGGCACGGCAGAGACGCTGTCCATCCGGCACGACTCCCTGTCGCGCGAGAGTTTCATGCCCGGTGTACTTCTCGCCGTGCGCGCGGTCTCCGAGCGGCCGGGGCTCACCATCGGCATCGAGCCGCTGCTCTTCGCGGGCTGAGCCGTCGCGAAAGGCTCGCTGGTAACCTCGACGTGGACACCCCGATCTGGAGGAATGGACATGGCTGACGCCTACACCAAGGTGCAGGGTGAGGACATTGAGATGCGGGAGCGCAAGGGCGGCGGACCGCGGTCGCGCGACCTGTCTGGCGCCATCGGGGCCGAGACCATGACGCTCCGGCTCTGGAAGTTCCGGCCCGGCGAGCAGATGGCCTACCACCGCCATCAGGAGCAGGAGGAGATCTACGGGCTCATCTTCGGGGGCCCCCAGGAGATGCTCATCGAGGGCGAGGTCGTGATCGTGAACGACCACGACTGGATCCGGGTGCCCAAGGACACGGTGCGGCGCATTCAGAACAACTCCGATCGCGAGTCCACCTGGCTCATCATGGGGGCCCCTCCCGGCACCGGAATCACTGATGGCATCCGCATCAATCCGGAGACCGGCCAGGAGATCCCGCGCCCCTGATGGCTGAGCAGTACGACGCGATTGTGTGCGGGGGGTCCTTTGGGGGCCTCGCCGCGGCCCAGCAGATCGGTGGCCGGGTGCTCATCATCGATCGCCTGGCGATCGGCGACGGCGAAACGTCGGCGTCGGCGGTTCCGCTCGCCTGCCTCGAGAATATGGACATGAGCGACTGCATCGATCAGGTTCATGAGCACATGTACATCCACACGCGGCACCATGTGCAGCGGCTCACCTTCTTCCCGTTCTGCACGTTCAACTACCGGGCATTCTGCGAGGAGTTGTTCGCGCGCACGGGTGCTGACTACGTGCAGGCGCGCATCACACGCGCCCGGGCTGGCCGCGTGGAGACCACGGCGGGCACCTTTGAGGCGCCCATCGTCATCGACAGTGCCGGCTGGCGCACCGCCGCGGGGAAGGGCGCTGAGAAGTCGGCCCGGGCGTCGCGAAAGAGCTTTGGCATCGAGTCGCGCCAGCCATTTCGCGGCGAGGGCCTTCACTTCTACGTGGGCCCCAGCCGTGGCGCCCGGCGCTTCTATTGGGCATTTCCGGCCGGCGACCACGTGCGGGCGGGGCTTGCGACCTACTCGGGGCATTCCGATCTCAGCGCCGACCTCGACACCTTCTGCAGCGAGTTGTCGCTCGGGGACCCCGGACACGTTCATGGCGGCTTCTTCACCTCCCGGCTCACCGACCCCGTTCGCGACGGCATGTTTCTGGTGGGCGACTCAGCGGGAATGTGCCTGCCGGTGTCGGGAGAGGGCATTCGCCCCGCGCTGGTGTTTGGTCAGGTTGCGGGGCGGCTCGCCGAGCGTGTGCGCACGGGCGAGATGCGTCTGGATGAGGCGCTCTCGTCGTACCGGGCCTTTGTGAACTCCCGCGCGAAGGGGTACCGGATTCTCGAACGCCTGCAGACGGTGCTGAATGTGCTTCCCGACCCATTGTTTGCGACATTCGCCCGGTTCGTGTCCAGCCGCCGGATGCTGGCGTACGCCGTTCGGGGCTACTGGAACGTGGCGAGCCCCGACCTGCTCACCGCCGTTCGCGCCCCCGAGCCGCTTCCCGTCACCGCCGTGCCCGCCTGACACCGGAGCCCGTCGCTATGCTTCCGCCCGTGCTGGGAGCCGTTCTCACCGCGGCCGTCACGCCCTTCGATGCAGAGGGGGCAGTGGACGACGCCGCCTATCGCGCGCTTGTGCGCTACCTGCTGGCCAACGGGTCGGATGGCATCGTGGTGGCCGGAACGACGGGTGAGGCGTCCACGCTCACCGACGACGAGCGCATCGCCCTGTTCCAATCGACCGCCGAGGAGTGCGCCGGCATCGGCACCGTGGTGGCCGGAACCGGCAGCAACGACACGGCCCATTCCGTGCATCTGACCGATGTGGCCAAGGGCATCGGCGTTGACGCCGTGCTGGTGGTGACCCCGTATTACAACCGCCCACCGGCCGAGGGTATTCGCCGCCATGTGGCGGCCATCGCCGAGGTTGGCGTGCCGGTGGTGCTCTACAACATCCCAGGCCGCACCGGCATCAACATGCCGCCCGACCTCATCGCCGAACTGGCACGCATCCCCGGTGTTGCGGCGCTGAAGCAGGCCAACCCCGATCTGGCCGAGGCCCGGCGGGTGGCCGACGAGACCGACCTGGCGATCTACGCCGGGAATGACGACATGCTGCTGCCCATCCTTGAGATGGGGGGTGCCGGAGTGATTTCCGTCGCCTCTCACCTGGTGGGCGATCGCATGCAGCAGATGGTGGCCGCCATGAACGCGGGCGACGTGGAGGGCGCGCGGGCGATCGACGCGTCGTGCGCGCCCCTGTGGAGCGGCCTCTTTGAGACGACGAATCCCATCCTGATCAAGGCTGCGCTGGACATGCTCGGGGTCATCCCCGGCGACGTCCTGCGCCTGCCGCTCGTGGAGGCCACGGCCGGGGAGCGCAACGCGCTTCGGTCGCTCCTCGTGTCGCAGGGTCTTCTGCCCGCCTGATCCCAACGACTGGAAACACACTGAGCGACACAACCGACGCACCCGCCCTGCGGATCATCCCGCTTGGCGGCGTTGGCGAGATTGGCAAGAACATGTACGTGGTGGAGCACGACGATCGAATCGTCGTCATCGACTGCGGCGTGACGTTTCCGGGTCCGGATCAGCCGGGCGTGGATCTGATCCTGCCCGACATGACTTGGCTCGCCGAGAACCGTGAGCGCATTGACGCGCTCATCCTTACCCATGGTCACGAGGACCACATCGGCGCCGTGCCATGGTTCCTCCGCGCGGTCGGGCCGGTCCCGATTTACGGCACCCGCTTTACGCTCGCGCTGGTACGGGGCAAGCTCGACGAGCACCGCCTGTTGGGCGAGGCCGAGATGATCGAGATCGCCGCCGGCGAGCCACGCAGGCGCATCGGCCCATTCGAGGCCGAGTTCCTGCGCGTGACCCACTCCATCCCCGACTGTGTGGCGGTTGCCCTCCACTCACCCGCGGGCACGTTGGTGCACACCGGCGACTTCATGTTCGATCACCTTCCCATTGGCGGGCCGGACAAGGCAAGCGACATCCCCGGGCTTGCACGGCTCGGCGCCGAGGGCGTGCTGGTGCTGCTTGCCGACTCGACGAACGCAGACGTGCCGGCATCGGCCAAGCGCTACGAGGCATCGGTGGGGCCGGCGATGTCTGCGCTCTTCGCAACATCGCCCGGGCGCGTGATCGTCACCACCTTCTCGTCTCACATCGACCGCATGCAGCAGGTGGTTGACGCCGCCTACCGCGACGGCCGGGTTGTGGGTGTGGTGGGTCGCTCAATGGTGCGAAACGTGAACATTGCGCGCAACCTCGGGTACCTCAAGGCCCCCGATGGCGTCATCATCTCCGACAAGGAGATCGCCGGTGTGCCCGATGACGAACTGGTGCTGCTGACCACCGGCAGCCAGGGCGAGCCGCTGTCGGCGCTCCGTCGCATGGCCAACGGTGCCCACCCCAAGGTGGACATCAAGCCGGGCGACACGGTCGTGTACTCATCGCGCCGTATCCCGGGAAATGAACTGGCGATTGACGAGACCATCAACCGCCTCGTGGCTGCGGGCGCGAAGGTGGTGACCCCGGATGATCGTCCGGAGGTGCACGCATCGGGCCACGGGGTGCGTGACGACCTCATGTGGATGCTGCAGCTCATCCGACCGCGTTTCTTCGCTCCCATCCACGGCGAGGTGCGACACCAGAAGGCGCACGCGGCGCTTGCGAAGGGGCTCGGAATCGGCGAGCGCACGGTCATTCTTGAGAACGGCGACGTGCTTGAGGTATCGGCCGACGGCGTGGTGACCGGCGAGCGCGTTGAGTCGGGCATCACCTATGTCGACTCGTACGGCGTGAACGACCTCGGGGAGGGGGTCCTCCGTGACCGCCGCCACATGTCTGAGGACGGCCTGGTGCTGGTGATGGCGCAGGTCGACGCCCATGACGGCACGCTCTCAGGTACACCCGAGGTGGTCACCCGCGGGTTCGCGGGCGCCGAGGATGCGGTGATGATCAACGCGATCCGCGAGACCGTGGAAGCAAGTCTGCGCGAAAGCGCCGAGGAGCACATCCACGAGGTTGACGTGCTCACCAAGCAGCTCCACGACGCCGTGGGCGCGATGATCAACCGCAAGACGCGCAAGCGTCCGCTCATCCTCCCGGTTGTGGTGGCGGTCTAAGCAACACAAGTCGGTCTGCCCGAGGCAGGAATCGGGGTGTGCGGGGTCCAACTGGGTCTCGTACACCTCGACCCCGGGGAGACCGTGGCCGCAACCGCTACTCGCACCCGCACAGCAACCCGAAAGACCACCGCCACCAGGCGCCCTGCCAAGGGCTCCGGGCGTTCGCCGCAGAAGCGCAGCGGTGGCGTTGGCGGCTACGGCCGTGAGATGGCCGGAATGGCCATGATCGCGGTGGGTGGCTTTCTGGCCGCCATCGTGTTTGCGGGCGTTGGCGGCGGTGTGGCCGGGCAGGCACTCGAGTCGCTCATCCGCATGTTCGTGGGCCGCGGGGTGGGGCTGGCGGCGCTTGTGATGGTGATCGTGGGTGTGCACCTCATCGTGCGCTTCCCGGTGTTTGATGCACGGGCGTTTCGCATCGGGGCGCTGGCTGTGGGTCTGGCGATCTGCCTCGGCCTGGCGTCTGGTCTGTTCGGGCCGGGCATGGATCTGTCGTACGGATGGTCCAGCGTCCGTGAGATGAAGGCCAATGGCGGCGCGGTGGGGGCCGGCTTGTGGTGGGGCGCCGACAGCACAATCGGTGCCGTGGGGGCCAACTTCCTCACAGTCCTCGGCATCGCCGCGGGCATGGTGCTTATGAGCGGGGCCTCACTTGGCGAGGCGCTGCGTGGCTCGGGGCGTGGGGCCGCGGTTGCGGGGGCGGCCGTGGGCCGCGGTATCGCAACGGCAACCGTCACGACTGTGCGGGGCAGCCGGCGGGCATCGGATGAGGTGCGGCTCATCGCACGGACCGTGGCCGCCCCGACGTCCCGCCGGGGGGTGGGATCGGATGAGCACCCAGTTGATGGTGCCGACCGCTACCCCGATCTGTTTGAAGAGGAAGGCGATCTGCCGCCATCTCCCGCCCTCGGCGGAACGTCGGGTGTCCTCGAAGAGGACGACGACATCGTCATCGAGGGCGCACACGATGTGTTCCACGATCCCATTGACGGTGAAGGGGCGGAGGACGACGAGCACAACGCTGACCCGTTTGTGCAGGTGGATCTGCCCGGTGCGGCCGCCGCCGCTGGGGTGGCCGCCGCAGTAATGGACGACCCTGCTGAAGGGAAGGTGCACGGCGGTCCGGGCACCATGCCGCGAGGTGGATGGAAGCGTCCACGAAAGGCGATCCTGCAGAAGTCAACGGGCGGCAGCGGAACCTCAGCAGCGACCATCCGGGAGACCTCGCGACGGCTCGTTGAGGCCCTCGCCGAGTTCGGCGTGCAGGCCGAGATGACCAACGCGGTTTCGGGTCCGCGCATCACCCGGTACGAACTGAAGCTTGCGCCGGGCACCAAGGTGTCGAAGGTCAGCGCCCTGCGTGACGACCTGGCGTATGCATTGGCTGCCAATGACGAGATCCGCATTCTGGCGCCCATCCCCGGCAAACAGGCCGTGGGCGTTGAGGTACCAAACCCCACCTCGCGCATGGTCACCCTGGGCGACGTGTTCCGCGACTTCCCGGAGGGAACGGGCCCCCTGGCGGCATGGATGGGGCTCGACATCGGTGGCAAGGCGGTGTTCCTCGACATCGCGCGCATGCCACACCTCCTGATCGCCGGCTCCACCGGAACCGGAAAGAGCGTGTGCCTCAATGCCCTTCTGGCATCCATCCTTCTTCGGGCGACCCCCGAAGAGCTGCGCATGGTGATGATCGACCCGAAGAAGGTCGAGCTCAATCACTACGAGGGCATCCCGCACCTGCTCACGCCCGTCGTGACCAACATGAAGAACGCCACCGCCGTGCTTTCGAACATGGTGGGGGAGATGGAGTCGCGGTACGAGCTGATGGGCGCCTCCCGGGCGCGCAACCTCAACGACTGGAACACCATCCGGCGCGGCCAGGGGCTGAGCGTCGTGCCCCACATCCTGGTGGTCATCGACGAGCTCGCAGACCTCATGATGGTGGCGCCGGGCGAGGTGGAGGACGCCATCATCCGGCTTGCCCAGAAGAGCCGCGCGGTGGGCATTCACCTCATGCTGGCCACGCAGCGGCCGTCGGTGGACGTGATCACCGGCATGATCAAGGCCAACGTGCCATCGCGTATCGCATTCGCCGTGTCGTCGCAGGTGGACTCACGCGTGGTGCTTGATTCCGGCGGCGCCGAGTCACTGCTCGGCAATGGCGACATGCTGTTCCGCCCGGTTGGCACCTCACGCCTTCAGCGCCTTCAGGGCGCGTACGTGGGAGAGGACGAGATTCTCGCCATCACCGATCACTGGCGTCGCCAGGGCCGGCCCGAGATGCGCGAGGAGCTGCTGCAGCGCCCCGAGGTGGTGGAGGAGGAGGTCGATGCGGGCTCAGACGAGCTGGTGCAGCGCGCCATCGAGACCGTGGTGCAGCAGGGCACCGCATCGGTGTCGCTGCTCCAGCGGCGCCTCGGGGTGGGCTACGCCCGTGCTGGGCGGCTTGTGGATGTGCTCGAGCGTCTGGGCGTGATCTCGGGACACGAGGGGTCGAAGCCCCGCACGGTGCTCATCACAGAGCACGACATTCCACGGGTACTCGGCATCGCCGTCGTTGACTCCGACATTTCAGGAGACGACAACCCGTAACGGTTGTCGCGCCCGGCGGGGGTTCTCAGCACCTCCCCGATCCGGCCCGGTGCTACCGTCGGCCTCCCGGTGATTCCGGGACTCACACATGTATGAGATCGGCTCAAGCCTCCGAGAGGCCCGCGTCCGTCAGGGCATTGACTATCCCACCGCCGAAACCGGCACGAGGATCAGGTCGCGGTACCTGCGGGCGATGGAGGATGAGGAGTTCGACCTTCTGCCCGACCCGTCGTATGTGCGCGGGTTCCTTCGGGCATACGCGGCGTACCTTGGGCTCGATCCTGCACTTGCGCTTGATGAGTACGAGTCGCGCTACGGCGAGCTGGCCCACTCGCTGTCGCCCGAGGGGGCACGTCGCGCGCGTCAGCGGGCGGAGCGTGGACCGCGCAGGCGCGAGGCCCAACTGTTGTGGCTTGCCATCGGAGGCGTCGCCGGGGTCGCGATGCTCACCTGGCTCGGCATTGGCGGCAGCTCGGTGAGCACACCGCCTGCTGCTCCTCCCGCAACCACATCGGGGGCGCTCACCACCGGCGCCGCGCGTACCCAGCAGGTGGACCTCGCGTTCACCGGCGTCTCTGGCCGTGGCAGCTACCTCGAGGTGCGTACCGGATCGGCAACCGGCCCCACGCTGTACAGCGGAGTGCTGGTGCCCGGGGCCACCCGCACCTTCACCATTCCCGATACCGCGTGGGTGCGCATTGGCAGCCCCACGCTGCTTCGGGTGGCCCTTGATGGTTCGCCCCTGGTGATCCATGGGGGCACCGGAGAATTCCTCATGTCGCGCGACGGCGCCGTGCGGCAGCCGGGGGGCTGACCCCTGCGCGCGCGCATCGTGGTGACCGGCACCGAGGTGCTGGAGGGCAGGGTGCGTGACGAGAATGGCGCGGCGATCGCTGCCGACCTCACTGCGCGCGGGGTTCGTGTTGCCGGCACCGTGGTGGTGGATGACGCGATCGAGTCCATCACCGGTGCTGTACGCGATGCGCTGTCGGCCGGTGTGCAACTGGTGGTGGTGACGGGTGGGCTCGGTCCCACCCACGACGATCGCACCATGGAGGCTGTGGCAGCCGCATGCAGCGTGCCGCTTCAGGAGGACCCCGGGGCACTGGTGCTGATCCGGGACGCGATGTCGGGCGTGCGTGCGCGGGCGAGTGAAGCGATACGCGATACCGCCGCCCGCAAGCAGGCGCTCATGCCGGCCGGGGCCATCTCGCTTCCGCCGCCCGGCACTGCGCCCGGTGCGGTACTCGACGATCCCCGCGGTGTGGTGGTGGTGCTTCCCGGGCCGCCATGGGAGTGCATGGCCTCGTGGCACAGCGCCCTGGAGACCGGTCCCATCCGGGCCCTGCTGGGCAGCGGGGGTGGCGCCGCACCCATCACCCTGCGGCTGGCGGGCATCGTGGAGTCGGAGTTCATTGAGGCCCTCGATGACCCGCGGTGGCATGACGAGTCGATTGAGGTGGGCGTGTGTGCCAAACCCGGGGAACTTGAAGTGGTGATCCGGCCCGATAACGCGGGCGCGCGCGCACTGGAAGCGCATCTGGACGACCGGTTTCCGGGCGCGATCTTCTCGCGCGACGGATCCGGTGTGGAGGAGGTGCTGGGCCGAGCCCTGTCGGCCCGCGTGGAAACCCTCGTAACCGCTGAGTCGTGCACCGGTGGAATCATCGGGGCCCGCATTACGTCGGTACCCGGTGCCAGCGCCTGGTACAGCGGAGGGGTGGTGTCGTACGACAACGCCGTGAAGCAGCGCGCGCTCGGGGTGCCGGTGGAGGTACTCACCGCCCATGGGGCAGTGTCGGCCGAGTGCGCGGCCGCCATGGCCGAGGGCGTGCGCAGCCGCCTGGGAGCCACATGGGGGCTCTCGGTCACGGGCATTGCTGGACCGGGTGGCGGCACGCCGCAGAAGCCCGTGGGCCTGGTGTACGTGGGCATCGCCGGTCCGGCGGGCACTGAGACCCGTGAGCTGCATCTGCACGGCGACCGCGAGCGGGTGCGACAGCGCGCCGCCACGCGTGCTCTGCATCTGCTTCGCGAGGCCATCACCGGCTGATTGTCACCCGCGCGTGTGCGCATCGGTGCAGTGCGTGCGTGTTGCGGTTGCGTGTTCGCCCATAGCGTGGGGCACCGCGCGTTCGTGTGCGGTGCCGGAGCAGGAGCGTCCGGCCCGGGTGCGAACATATGTTCGACATACGCCGGGCATCGCTCTATATTTCGCCCGGCAACGCCAACAGGGGGACACGGTGGAGAAGTCAGAGGCACTTAACTCGGCAGTCGCGCAGATCGAGAAGCAGTTCGGCAAGGGCGCGATCATGCGGATGGGGGACATGCCCCTGGCAAACATCGATTACATCCCCACCGGATCGTTGGCGCTTGATGTCGCCCTCGGCATCGGTGGGCTGCCCAAGGGCCGTATCGTTGAGATCTTCGGCCCTGAGGCCTCGGGCAAGACCACGCTGCTGTACCACGTGATGGCCCAGGCACAGCGCAGGGGCGGCCTCGCCGCATTCATCGATGCCGAGCACTCACTCGATCCCGCCTATGCCCGTCGTATCGGCCTGAACACCGACGAGCTTCTGGTGTCGCAGCCGGATCACGGTGAGCAGGGGCTTGAGATCGCAGACCTCCTGGTGCGTTCCGGCTCGCTGGACATCGTGGCAATCGATTCCGTTGCCGCTCTCGTGCCCAAGGCCGAGATCGAGGGCGAGATGGGCGACCATCACGTGGGCCTCCAGGCGCGGCTCATGTCGCAGGCACTCCGCAAGCTTGCCGGCACACTCAACCGCGCCGGCACCATCTGTGTGTTCACCAACCAGCTGCGCGAGAAGATCGGCGTGATGTTCGGGTGCTTCCACCACGATGCGCCGGTCATGCTCGCCGATGGCACCACGATGTCGATCGGTCGCATCGTGACGGAGCGCCTTGATGTCGAGGTGATGTCCCTCGATCCGGTGACCGGACGGGTGGAGCCGCGTCGGGTGATCAACTGGTTTGACAACGGCATCGCCGAGGGGTTCCTGCGCATCCGGGTGTCGGGTGGCGACGGCTCGCGCGAACTGCTGTGCACGCCGAATCACATCATCATCACCCCGCAGGGAGAGATCCCCGCCGGGGATCTGCATCCGGGTATGGAGGTGTACGCCACCGAGCCGGTCGCCGTGCCTGCGGGCGAGCGCGTGCTGGTGGGTGCCGCCGGGGCATGTGATGGGGCACCCGAAGGCCATTACGGGTTCCGCGCGGTCCGTTCGTTTGTGCTCGGCGTCGAGGCTGTCAGCGGTCTGGCCGACATGCGCCGGTTTGACATGGAGGTTGAGGGCAACCACACGTACCTGGTGGACGGCGTGGCGGTGCATAACTCGCCTGAGACCACGCCGGGTGGTCGCGCGCTCAAGTTCTATTCGTCTGTGCGGCTGGACGTTCGCCGGATCGAGAACCTGAAGGAGGGCGCTGAGGTGATCGGCTCGCGCGTTCGCGTGAAGGTCGTGAAGAACAAGGTCGCGCCGCCGTTCCGTCAGGCTGAGTTCGACATCCTGTACGGCGAGGGCATCTCGCACGAGGGAAACCTGATCGATCTCGGGCTCGAGCACGACATCGTCACCAAGAGCGGGTCGTACTTCTCGTTCGGGGAAGACCGGCTTGGGCAGGGGCGCAATGCGGCGCGGACGTTCCTGAAGGAGCATCCCGAGATGGCCGACGTCATTGAGCTGCGCATCCGGGAGGCTGCGGGCGTGTCGGACGCACCTCCGGAGGCTGAGGTCGTCGAAGGTGCCGAGGTAGCGGCCGAGGACGTGGCAGATGGCGACACCACTGCGTCTGACGAGTCTGAGGCCAAAGCGGCCTGATCTGTGTGCAGCCGCGCCTTCGCCCCAACCGGGGCGGGGGCGCGGCTAGCATCACCAGTTATGCCCCGGTACCACCTGACCACCTTCGGGTGCCAGATGAACGCGCACGACTCAGAGCGTATGCGCGGTCTTCTGGAATCACTCGGCTACGCGCCATCGGATACGCGCGATGACGCCGACCTGATCGTGTTCAACACGTGCACGATCCGCGGGTCGGCGGATGACCGGTTTATGGGCAATCTGGGAGAGGCCCGCCGCATAAAGCGCGAGCGACCCGACGCGGTGGTGGCCGTGGGCGGCTGCTGGGCCCAGAGCCAGAAGGACACGGTGTTTACCGACTTCCCGTTTGTGGATATCGCGTTCGGCCCGGGCGAGGTAAACCGGCTCGGGGAGTTTCTGGCACGTGAGCGCCTCGCCCCGGTTGGGGGGTTCACCCTCGACGGCAGGTTCAGCGGTGAACTGCCCTCGCGCCGGGAGCGACCGCACCAGGCCTGGGTACAGATCTCCGTGGGCTGTAACTGCGTGTGTTCGTACTGCATCGTGCCTGCCGTGCGAGGCCGTGAGCGCAGCCGGGCCCTTGCCGATGTGGTGGCGGAAGTGACAGCGCAGGCTGCGGACGGCGTGATGGAGGTGACGCTGCTGGGCCAGAACGTCAACTCGTATGGACGCGACCTCACGGGCGAGCAGCGCGCATCGTTTGCCGAACTGCTTGCGGCGGTCAGCGGCGTGGAGGGAATCGAACGCGTGCGGTACATGAGTCCGCACCCGAAGGACATCAAGGCCGATGTCATTGAGGCGCACCGCGATATCGCTGAGGTGTGCGAGCACATCCACCTGCCTGCCCAGTCGGGGTCGAGTCGTGTGCTGAAGGCAATGCGGCGTACCTACGACCGCGATCGGTATCTGGCGCTCGTCGAGCGCATTCGGGAGGGCGTCCCCGGAATCGCGCTCACCACAGACATCATTGTGGGGTTCCCGGGCGAGACCGATGAAGACTTCGAGGAGTCTCTCTCGCTTGTGACCGAGGTGGGGTATGACGGTGCGTACACCTTCGTGTACTCGCAGAGGCCCGGAACCGAGGCCGGGGAGCAGATGGCCGACGATGTGCCGCCTGAGATAAAGAGCGAGCGCATTCAGCGGCTCATCGAGACGGTGCAGGCCACGGCCCGGCAGCACTTGTCGCGTCATGTGGGAACCGTGGCCCAGGTGCTGGTGGAGGGGCCATCGCGCAGCGACCCCACTCGTCTGGCCGGCCGCACGCGCCATAACACCATGGTGACCTTCGCGGGCACTGGCTGCGCGGGCGAGCTGGTGCCGGTGCTGATTGACGGCGCCACCTCCACCACGCTGTCGGGCCGGATTGCCGACGTGGCTGCCCCGGTGAAGGTCTGACGCCCGCGCCTGAGGTGCTCGCCGTGTTCGGGCCCACTGCCACGGGCAAGAGTGCTCTCGCCCATGCAGTGGCGGTTGAACTCGGGGCCGAGGTGATCGTTGCCGACCCCTTTCAGCGATACCGGGGGCTGGAGATCGCCGCCGACGGGCCTTGTGCAGCCGACCGCGCGCAGGTGCGCTACCACGCGGTGGGTGACCTCGACCTTGCCGACGATTCGAGTGCCGGCACCTTCGCTGCGCTGGCCCACGCGGTGATTGACCAGGTGGTGGGATCCGGAGGGGTGCCCATTGTTGCGGGAGGCACCGGTCTGTATGTGCGTGCGGCGCTCACCGACATGGCAATGCGGCCCGCTCCGCCAGCGGAGGTACGGCAGTGGGCCGAGGCGCTGTCAACGGACACCGTGGCTGCAATGGAAGAGCTCGAGGCGCGGGACCCGGCCGCAGCCGCGGCGATTGACGGGGCGAATCCCCGACGCATCGCCCGGGCACTGGAGCGCGCAGCCATCGGTGAGCCGGCAGATGGGGGAGGGGGCATCTGGAGCACCCCGTACCGCCGCCCCGCGCTTGTGGTGGGAATCACGCGGCCCCGTGAGGTGATCCACGGGCTCATCGCCTCCCGGGTGCGCCGCGAGATCGAGGAGGGCCTCGTGGCGGAACTCGGGGTGGCGCTTGATCGGGCTGATCTCGCACGGGGGCCGGGGCAGGTGATCGGAATGCGCGAGGTTGCGGCGATGCGCAGCGGCGGAATGGACCCATCGTCGCTTGAGGAGGCGCTGAACATCCGTACCCGGCGGCTCGCGCGCATGCAGGACACCTGGATGCGCAAGATGGCCCCGGACGTGATGATTGACCTCGGGGATGGCCCTGCCGTCGACGGCGTGGCCCAGGTGGTGGCCGAATGGCGACGTGCCCGCGGGGGCGTGGGATAGCCTCCCGCCCCGTGGCGAACCAGATCCCATTTCAGAAGTGGCAGGGCCTCGGCAACCACTACGTGGTGACCGAATCGTCGCAGTGGCCGGTTCCCATCACGCCGGCACGCGCGCGGGTGGCCTGCGATCCGAACTTCGGTATCGCATCAGACGGCATCCTCGAGGTACGCCTGAGCCCTGACGGCCCGGAGATGGTGGTGTGGAACCCCGACGGAAGCAATGCCGAGAACTGCGGCAACGGAATCCGGATGGTGGCGCAGTATCTGCACGCGACCGGGCGCCTTCCTGCTGACGGGCGCATCATCACGGGCGCAGGACCGGTGCGCGTGACCGTTGACGGCCCCGTGGTCGCGGTGCAGATGGGCCGCGCGGTGTTCCCATGGGGCGAGGGCGAGGAGTCCCTCTCGACCGACCTCGGTGATGTGCGGTTCGCCGACATCTCGATGGGCAATCCGCACGCAATCATCCGTCACGACGACCCGGAGTCTGTGGTGCGCACGCTGGGCCCACTCGTTGAGGTGGATGCGAGGTTCCCCAATCGCACGAATGTGGAGTTCGTCCGCCGCGATGGCCCCGGTGAGATCACCATGCGGGTGTGGGAGCGCGGGGTGGGGGAGACCCTGGCCTGTGGCACCGGCGCCTGTGCCGCAGCGGTGGCGGCAGTGCGACTGGATGGTGCAACAACTCCCGTCACCGTGCACCTCGCCGGTGGCGACCTGATCATTGATGTGAACGACGACCTGGAGGTCACCATGACCGGACCGGCGCTGCCGGTATACGAGGGGCGCATGTCTCTGGACCTCACCGCGCGGGTGGTGGCGGCATGAGCCGCCCCATCGGCGCAGCGCGCATGGGGCTCCTGCCCCCGTACCTGTTCGCGGCCATCGAGCAGAAAATCGCCGACAAGCGCGCTGCTGGCGTGGACATCATCTCGCTGGGGATCGGGGATCCCGACACGCCCACGCCTCCGCTCATTGTCGAGCGCATGCGAAGTGCGGTGCTGGAGCCGGGAACCCACCAGTACCCGAGCAACCGCGGGCGGCAGTCGTTCCGCGACGCCATTGCCGGTTTCTACGGTCGGCGATTCGGCGTTGATCTGGATCCGGCGACCGAGATCATCCCGGCACTGGGGGCCAAGGAGGCCATCGCGAACCTCAACCTCGCCCTGCTGGACCCGGGCGACGTGGCGCTGGCGAGCGATCCCGGATACCCGGTGTACACCAACGGCCCGCTGCTCGTGGGCGCAGAGCCCGTGGCAATGCCGCTCGTGCCGGAACTGGGCTTTCAGCCCGATCTCGCGGCGATTCCGGCCGACGTACTCAGCCGGGCGCGCATCATGTACATCAATTACCCGAACAACCCCACCGGTGCCGTGATCGAGGATGATTTCTTCGAGCGGGTGGTCGCCTTCGCCCGCAAGAACGATCTCATCGTCATCCACGACAACGCGTACTCCGAGATCAGTTACGACGGCTACGTGGCTCCATCATTCCTGGCCACGCCGGGAGCGAAGGATGTGGGGATCGAGGTGTTCTCGCTCTCGAAGACCTACAACATGACCGGGTGGCGGTCGGGCGCGGTGGTGGGGAACCCCGAGGTCGTCGCGGCCTACTGGCAGTTGAAGACCAACGTGGACAGCGGCATGTTTGAGGCGGTGCAGGAGGCCAGCGTTGCCGCGCTCGAAAGTGATCAGGAGTCGGTGCGCGAGATGTGCGTGATCTACCGTCGTCGCCGCGACATCCTGGTTGATGCCCTCAATGCCATTGGACTCGGTGTGACCCCCCCGAAGGGGGCCATCTACGTGTGGGCGCGTGTGCCGGAGGGCGAGACCTCGGCATCGTTCACGGAGAAGGTGCTTGAGGATGCCGCGGTGGTGATCTCGCCGGGGTCCGCATTCGGGCCGAGTGGCGAGGGGTTTGTGCGCATGAGTCTCACCACGCCGGACGACCGCCTGGTTGAGGCCGCCGAACGGATCGCCCGTCTCGTCGACGCCTGACATCCCGTTTCTCAGGATGCATCCCGATGCGGTGTTGCCGCACCGGGCGCATCCCGGGGATGCGGGACTCGACCTGGCAGCCTGCACGGACGTTGCCCTCGGGCCGGGGATGCGGGCCGCGGTGCCCACAGGGTGGGCGGTGGCGATCCCGGATGGCATGGCTGGCCTCGTGGTGCCCCGGTCGGGTAACGCGCTGCGCATGGGGCTGACGGTCGCGAATGCCCCCGGCCTCATCGACTGCGGATACCGCGGTGAACTCCAGGTGATCCTCATCAACCTGGGCGATTCGCCGGTGGCCATTGCCGCGGGCGACCGCATCGCCCAGTTGGTGGTTGTGCCGGTCGCCCTCGGCCAGGCGCTGGAGTGCGACGTATTGCCCGAGTCAGGCGGGCGTGGCACGGGCGGTTTCGGCTCGAGCGGCCGCTAGGCCCGACGGCCCATCAGGCGCTCACGGCGATCGCCGTGAGCCCGTCCCACCGCCACCGCGTGCGCAGCCATCTCCATGGTGTCGTCAAGGGGCCTCAGTTCGGGAGCGGAGCCCGTGCGGTGCTCGAGGGCCCAACTGAGGATCTGGTCGGCCAGCCACGGGTTGCGTGGCAGCAGGGGGCCGTGGAGGTACGTGCCGATTGCTCGTAGGCGCGTGCACCCCTCGTCGCCGCTCATCCCGTTGTTCCCTTGGCCGCCGAGCACTGCCCCGAGGGGCGTGGCGCCAGCCCCCAGTTCTGTGCGCCCCGCGTGATTCTCAAATCCGGCCACCTCGCGTGTGTGACCGTCAAGGGTGGCGTTGATCAGCACGTCGCCGATCAGGCGCGTATCCCCCGCGATGGTGTCGGCATCGAACAGCCCGATACCGGGCATGCGTGATCCGTCCACGCCGGTGTACCCATGCCCGGTCAACTGGTAGCCGCCACACACCGCAAGCAGCGCCACCCCGTCCTCGACGGCGGAGATGATGGCGTCGCCCTTGCTACCGGCCATGTCGTGGGCCACCACGGCCTGATCGCGATCCTGACCACCGCCCAGGTAGATCAGGTCGTAGGCGGATGGGTCGATCGTTTCGGCCGGTCCAACCCCCCGGACCTCCAGCCGGAGTCCACGCCACTCGAGCCGCCGCCGGAACACCGCGATGTTGCCGCGGTCGGCGTAGATGTTCATCTCGTCGGGGTAGAGATGGCAGAGCCGCACGTCAGCACTCATGCCGTCGGCCCCGGGTGTGCGCAGCGCCACACCTGGCGCTCAGACGAATCGGCAAAAGGCTCTCCCCGGAATCCGGAGTGCACGGCGAGCACTATCAGCCCGGCCGACTGCACCAGCGCCTGCACCTCGTCATAGGTGTACAGGTGCACCAGATGGCGCCGCTCCACACGCTGAGCGCTGCCAGCCGCACCGGCACGCTCCACGATCACCCTGAAGTCGAGGGTATGGGTGGTGCGGTCGAGGGAGTCGAAGACTGCGGTGTGCACGAGCACATCGCCCGACGCCGGATCACGGGAGCGGTCCGTGGAAATGGTGTCGCCGAGCGCCCATTCAATTGCATCCAGATCGGGGACTGCGAGGTCGAAGATGAACTCGCCGCCGGGGCGCAGGCTTGCGGCCACGTGTGCGAAGCACCGCGCACGGTCATCGGGGTCGAGCAGTACCTGAAGAGTGTTCATGGGCACGATGATCAGGGCAGCGTCTCCCGGCAGTGCTGCGTCCTGCATCGGTGCCTCCACGAGCGTGACCCGTGCCGCGGCCGGGGTTCCCTCGGCCCGCTCGCGTATGACCTCGAGCATCTCGGGGTCGCTGTCCACGGCAACCACGTCAATGCCGAGTAGCGCGATGGGAATGGCGGTTCTGCCTGCTGCTGCGCCGAGATCGACGACAGGCCCACCCAGGCGAGCGGCATGCGCCTCCCAGAAGCCCGCGTCGTCGATGTAGTGCGCGTGCTCCGCAATAAAGCCACATGCCGGGCTGATGTCAGCCACGTCAGCCCTCATCCCAGAACTCCCCAACCGCGCCCCTTGCCACCAGATCCGCCCGGATGTCGTGCATGGCCGTGTACGTGGGGAGCACTTCCAGACAGCCACCCGGCGGGACCGTGGCGATCGCAGATGCAAGCGCAGCGCGATGGTCGGGAATCACATGCAGGTGGTCAGGGTCGAGCCCGCCGTAGCGAAAGCGCAGCGCAAGGTCGTACGCCCGCTCCCCTGTGACGGTGACACTGCTCACGCGGGGCAGGAGCGGCTCCCAGTCCACGTCCCAGATCCACGACACATCCCGTCCGTCGGCGATGCGGTCATTCAGCGCCACCAGAAGGTGGTGCTCGCCCGGATCCAGAAGCAGTGTGCGCACATTCTCGTTGGCCCCCGCGGGGTTCTTGGCCAGGAGCAGCACGAGATCAGTGCCATCAACCACAAGGTGTTCAGCACGGCCGAATGCGGCGGGAACCTGAGAGATGGCGGCAGCGGCGACATCTGCCCGTACGCCCATTGCCAGTGCACCGGCGAGCGCTGCGGCAGCGTTCAGCACGTTGTGCAGGCCGGGAACTGTGAGATGCAGCGTCACCTCGCCATCGGGTGTGCGGATGCGTGGATCCGACCCCTTCGCGCCCCGCAGCCCGGAATCGATGACGGCGACATCGAGGGGCGGGCGCGAGCTTCCGCATGCTGGACAGCGCCAGTCACCGAGGTGGCCGAACCAGATGCTGTCGTAGATCAGCGGCGTGCTGCAGGACCGGCACCGCGTGGAGTCGGCGGCGTGTGGGAGGGCGTCGGTTGCCACCGCGGGGTCGTCCAGCCCGAACCAAAGGCATTCACGTCCTTCGCCCAGCGCAGCCACAGCCGGGTCGTCGGCGGCGAGGACCAGGCGGGGAAGGGGGCCGGGTGCCTGCAGCATTGCCTCCCATCGCTCCGAGATGGCCTCAAGCTCCCCGTGACGGTCAAGCTGATCACGAAAGAGGTTCATCAGCACCACCGCGCGGGGTTTTACGCGCGCCATCACCTCCGGGAGTGCGGCCTCGTCGCACTCGAAAAGCCCACGCGCCGTTTCGGGCCGGGCCGGCCGGGCCCCGGCGAGGGCCGCCGCCACGCCCGACAGGAGGTTCGCCCCGGCCCCGTTGGTGATGACCTCGGCGCCGTCGGCGCGCAGTGCTCCGCCCAGCATGCGCGTGGTGGTGGTCTTGCCGTTTGTGGCGGAGACAAGGATGTTGCCGCCCCCGAGGCATGCAGCCAGGGTGTCAACGGCGCGGGGATTGATGCGCAGGAGCACCACTCCGGGAACCGAGGTGCCACCACCACGGCCCATCGCCCGGGATGCCCGCCCAGCGGCGCGGGCAATGGCGGCGGATCCGGAGGCCACGATGCTCACGCGGCGGTCGTCACCGATCCATCGCCATGTCCGATGAGCACGTCATCAAGCACCAGTTGGAACAGGCCGTGGTCCAGCACACCCGGAAGTGCTCGCACCCGATCGGCCAGCTGCTGCCAATCGGCGCCGGGTGGCACGGTCAGGTCAATCAGCACCATGTCGTCGTCGCTTCGGGCCTCGCGGGTGACGGGCGCCAGATCGGCCAGTTGTGCCACCACGCGTGTTGCGGCGAATGGCACCACCGCGATGGGCAGCAGGCCCCACTCGTCGAGCGATTCCACGATCTTCGGGGGATCGACCAGCACGATGAATCTGGGGGCCGATTCGGCGAGTACCCGTTCACGCACCATCGCCCCTCCCGCGCCCTTGACGCAGAGACCGCTCGGGTCAATGGCGTCAGCGCCGTCAAACGCGAGGTCGAGCGGATCGCCGGGGAGCCCGATCACGATTCCGGCCGCTCGAGCCGCCTCCTCGCTGCGAGGCGATGTGGGCACGCCCACGATCAGAAGGCCTTCAGTCCGGACCCGCTCGCCGAGGGCATGGATCCCCGCTGCGGCTGCCCGTCCGGTACCGAGACCGACTCGCATTCCATTGGTCACCAAGGACGCGCATGCGGCCCCCGCTGCGGCCCACGCCGTCTGTCGATCATTCGCCATGCCCCAAGGGTATGCGAGACTCGCGGCGATGGACGTACACCCCGGGGACATCCTCCAGATCGACACGCTGCTCGCCGGTATCCCGGGCATGACCAGCGTGCAACTCGTGCTTGGGGAATCTCCTGCATTGATCGACTGCGGGGCCCAGACGAGCGTGGACGTTGTTCGCCGCGAACTGGCGGACGCCGGGCTCGGGCCCGACGACCTCGCGTGGCTGGTGCTCACCCACATCCATCTTGACCACTGCGGTGCCGTAGGCGATCTCAGCGCGGCATTTCCCAGCGCAACGGTGGTCGTGCACCCGCGCGGCGCCCGGCATCTCGTGGAGCCGGATCGCCTTGTGCAGGCGACCGCAGACGTATTCGGGCGGCTTGCGCCTGTGGTCGGCGGGCTCGCGGCGGTGGATGCCGACCGAATCGTGGTGGCCGAGGACGGCCATGTCATCCCCATCGGTCCGGACCGGTCGCTTCGTGCGGTGTGGGCCCCGGGGCATGCGCGCCATCACATGGCGCTTCTGGACGAACGTGACGGCATTCTCTTCGCCGGTGATGCCATCGGCCTGCAGTTGGGCGGCGGCGATCTGTATCCGTCTATTCCGCCACCGGAGTACGACCTGGACGCCGCGCTCGGCTCGCTGGACGTTTTGGAGGCCCTCGTGCCTGAGCGCGTCTACGTGAGTCACTCTGGCCCGGTCGCGGACGTCGGTGCGGCCTTCGATGCGGCTCGCCAATCGCAATCGGCCATCGGAGAGGCCGCGCGCGCGTCGTGGGTGGCGGCGCCCGGCGATGAGCAGGCCCTGTGGCGCGCGGTGGAGCAGGCATGGCCGTCGGCCGGTGCCCTGCGCACCCCTGAAAGCATTGTTCGCTGGACAGCCGTCAACTGGCTCGACAACAACGTGGCTGGCCTCGTGGCGATGGTGACGCGGGAGGCCGGCTCCGCATGAGGGTTCAAGTTGAGGTCGCGGTGTTCACCGTTCGGGCTGGGGTATTGCAGGTGCTGCTCGCACGTGGCCCCGGGGGTACCTGGCTTCTGCCTGCGTCAGCTGCCGGATCGGGGGAGCTGCTCGACCAGACGGCCGCAAACGCGGCACGTGATGTCGCGGGCCTCCGCGGCATCGCGATGGAGCAGTTGTTCACGTTCGATCGCCTCCCCGACGCGATGAGCGTGGCGTACCTCGCGCTGATCGACGCGGGCCGCCACCCCCTCGCGCCCGGGCCTGATTCCGTGGAGGTGCGGTGGTTCGCTCACGATGACCTGCCGGTGCTCGTCGACGGTCAGGAAGCGGTGGTGGCCTATGGCCTCGCCCGGCTTCGCGCCAAGACCGCCTATGCGCCCGTTGCAGTCAACCTCTTGCCCGAGATGTTCACACTGGGGGAGATGCAGGCGGTGTACGAGGCCCTGCTCGGCCGGGACCTGGACTCGCGCAACTTCCGTCGTGACGTACTCGGTGCGGGGGTGGTTGATGAGTCGGGGGAAGTGCGCGCCGAGGGGCGCGGACGTCCTGCGCGTCTCTACCGCTCCGCCGGAGGGCACTTTGCGGTTGATGCCCGCGAACGGCGCGCGGCGCGACAGATCTCGTCCGGTGACGATCCGCCCTCCTGATGGGACCATCCGCCCCCACCCGGGTGCCCAAGCGCACCGAGCCCCGTGGTAGCCTCAGCGGCGTTCGGCAATCAGTTGCACGGAGGATCCATGGGACACGCGACGGACGACGACGACCTCCCGCAGGCCTGGCCTTTCACGCTCGCAGGCCTCTTTGTGACGATTGGGATCGTGTGGTTCTGCCTCGGATTTGCAGTGCACGACGCCGGCAAGGACCTCTGGGGTCACTACGCGGTGTGGTGGGGATGTGTGCTCATCGCTCTGGCGCTGGTGATCGGCGGGGGTATCTGGAACACCCTCCGCTCGCGCCGCCGTACCGCAGCGCAGCACTGACGCCCAGGCGCCTCCCGTGACCGCGCCGCGCTGGCGCCGCGGTCGGCTGCTCGTGGCCGCATCGCATCTGGACGATGACCCCAACTTCCGCCGGGCCGTGGTGCTCGTGCTTGAGCATGCCGACGAGGGCGCGCTCGGCATTGTGCTGAATCAGCCAATGGAGGTGCAGGCGAGCGAAGCGCTCCCCGAGCCGTTGTCGGCGATCGTCAGCGATGGGTCGTCCGTGCACCGGGGTGGTCCGGTGCAGCCGGGCACGGTCATCGTGCTGGCCGACTTTGACGACACTGCGACCGCTGGCGGCATCACCTTCGACACGGTCGGCATCCTCGACCCGGATGCCGACCGTGTCGGAAACCGAGATGGGCCGGTACCTGGTGATGCTGTTCTCGACGTGCACCGCGCCGATCGCCGAGAACGGGAAGTCGAACCCGGTGATCAGCTCCATCACCGTGGGGAAAGTGAGGG
>JBAXJA010000006.1:0-30545 GCA_037138115.1 Thermoleophilia bacterium
CTGGCGAAGTGACGAGAGAGATAGGTGGTCCGCAGCGGATCATTCGCCTTGGGGTCTCGCACGTTGAGGTGCCAGCGCCCGGCGCGGAACGGCCCGGAGACGACCGCCCAGTGGTGCGACTCGCTGCCGTTGGGGCTCATGAAGGTGTCGGAGAAAATCACCTTGCGCGCGGCGGGGTCGGTCCAGTCCCAATAGGGCAGCGTGATGGTGTCGTCGTGGCTCACAACACGAAGGGCGCTCTCAAACATGAAGATGAACTGCCGGTGCCATGGCAGGAACGCCGGGCGCATGTGGGCCTGATCAACCTCACACGCAAATGCCTTGCGGTGCCACCACACAAAATTGTCGTACCACGAGAATCGCGAATCCCAGGGCGAGGGCGTGGCCTTGAGCAGCAGGATGGCCTGTACGAGACGGTCCTTCTGATCCTGCGTGAGCGACGTCACGCTCTGGCGCACGCGGTTCACTGCCGGGGCGTCGTAGGTGATGGACGGCCCGGTGCGGATGGGTCCCGTCGTGGGCATGTCTGCATGGTCGGCGGCAAGGGACACCGCGGGAAGGGCGGCAGCAGATGCCGCGACAGCAAGAGTGAGTAGGGCGCGCTTCACGGGGGCTCCTCAGGGAAAGGAATCCGATTGTACGGGATGGGGCCGATACCATTGCCCTGTCCCGACGCCCCACGATGAGGTTTCGTCATACGCGATCAGGAATCATCGAGTCGCCGAGGTCTGGTGCACGCACTGCCCGGCGCAGAGGTCGTGTACGACGTCCACGGCAGAGGGCCAGACGTGGTGCTCATCCACGGATGGACGTGCCGCCGTACCGACTTCGACGACGTCGCCGCCGACCTGGCCCGCGACCACCGGGTGCTGGCGCTCGACCTGCCGTGGCATGGCGACTCCACGGCAACCTCCCGGCACTGGAGCATTGACGACCTGGCCGCCGTGGTTGGTGCCGTGGCCGTGAGCGAGGGCATGCACGGGGCCACAATTGTGGGGCACTCAATGGGCGCGGCAGTGGCCCTTGAGACGGTGCTCGCGGGCACCGGGAACCGGGTCATTTCGCTCGACGGTCTCACATACATGCACATGTACCCGCGGCAATCAGCGCAGGCCGCCGACGCGTTTCTCGACCCCTTCCGGGCAGACTTCGCCGGCGCCATGCGAACGATGTGCGATCGCGCCGCCGGCCCGGGGTGCGACCCCGCCCTCATCGACCGGGTGACGCGTGCAATGTGCCGCGCCGATGCCGAGGTGGCCATCGGGATGATGGACCAACTGATGCGCTGGGACATGGATGATGCACTCGCCCGTGCGGACGCACTCGCGCTCACAGTGAAGGTATTCGCCTCTGCTCCCCTGCTCTCCGACACCGCCGTGAGGCGCTACGGCGACCGCATGGACATTGTGCCGGTCGACCTCGGTGGTCACTTCTTCTTGCTGCAGCAGCCGGTGAAGACGGCCGGGCTCATCCGTGAGGCAATCGCTGCCTAGCTGCGAACGGCGTCCGGATCAACGGCCGGGGTGATCTCCTCGAAGCGGTTGATCTTGCGAAGACCCGGGAAGAACAGGGCCCACAGCCCCGCGGCGGCAATGGACAGCGCACCGCCCAGCACGATTGACCCGACCGTGCCGATGAACTGCGCCAGGAGGCCGCTCTCAAATGCCCCGAGTTCGTTGGACGCACCCACGAACACGCGCTCCACGGCAACCACGCGCCCGCGCAGGTGTGCGGGGGTGAGAAGCGGCGCCAGCGTTGACCTGATGAACACACTCACCATGTCGCTGGCTGAGAGCAGCAGCAGCACGCCAAATGTGAGCCAGAACGAGTCGCTGACCCCAAGCAGAATCGTGAATACCCCGAACCCGGCCACCGAGATGAGCAGGATCGGCCCCACGTGGGCACGGATGGGGCGCCCGGACAGCAGAATGCCCACGGCCACCGCGCCGATGCCGGGTGCTGCGCGCAGCACGCCATAGCCCACGGCACCCACGTGCAGGATGGTGGTCGCGATAACGGGCAGCAGCGCCGTGGCGCCACCGAACAGCACCGCAACCAGATCGAGGCTGATTGCCCCGAGCAGGGCGGGCGTGGCGAAAATGAGCCTGAGGCCCGCCGTGGCATCGCGCATGGTGGGTGGCCCCGACACCGATTGGCGGTGTGCGGTGCCCACTTCGCGCGACACCCCGAGCAGCAGGACGACACCGACCACGTCAATGGCTGCGGCGCACAGGTACGGCACCATGTTGCCCGTGGCCTGCAGCACACCCCCGAGGAAGGGCCCCACGATGAGCGCTCCCTGCCAGGTGGATGACGACAGGGCCATGGTGCGGGGAAGGTCCCGTGCTGCCACCGCCGCGGCGAGCATGGGGGAGAACGCGGCACTCGCAAATGCCCGGCCGGCACCGAGCCCCGCGGCCATGAAGTAGAGGGGAAGCGCTGAGGTGTCGCCCGCACCGGCGTCGAGGGCCAGGGCGATGGACATGAGCACCACGATGGCCATACCGACTGCGGTGACCTTGCGCCGGTCAAGCCGGTCGGCCATCTGGCCTGCGGGCAGCGCGAGGATGAGCGCTGGGATGAACTCGGCGAGGCCAATGAGCCCAAGCGTGAGCGGGCTGCCGGTGCGCTGGAATGCCTGCCAGCCAAGGGCAGCGGCCACCACACCGAATGTGAGGGTGCTGAGCAGCTGCGACCCCAGGAGCCGCGACACGTTGCGGTCGCCGAGCAGCCTGCGGGCGCCGAATGCGCCGGGGATCTCGTCACTCACGGGCGGGAGGGTGCCACACCACCGGGGCCCGACCAGCGGCAAAACGATCGATGCGGCCACATGGGCCGCATCGAATGAGTAGCGCATACGGGATTTGAACCCGTGTTACCGCCGTGAGAGGGCAGCGTCCTAGGCCCCTAGACGAATGCGCCACGTAGGCCTACTGGGTACTTCATGTTCACCGCGAGGACCTCTGAAGAGGACTCACTGGGGGAGGAGGACTCGAACCCCCGCTCCTGGGACCAGAACCCAGTGTCCTACCAACTAGACGATCCCCCACTGCCTCCCGGCCGGGCGAAAAGGTAGCACAGGCCCGCGCGATTACTTCGCGTTCATCAGGGCCGCAAGTCCCTTCCCGAGGGCCTTGAGTGCGCGCGGAACATCAAGGGGGTCGAGATCGGCCTGGATGATGTGGGAGTTGCGGTTGTCACGCCGCGCGGCAGTCAGCGCGTCGCGCAGTTCCACGCCGGTTGCCACCTGGGTTCCCTTGCCACCCACCACATCGGCCACCGCCGCGTAGTTCCACACACTGACGTCATTGAAGGGGCCGTCCTTGATGCTGCGCTCGGCGCCGTAGCCATGGTTGTCCATGACGATGACGATGGGCTTGAGTCCTTCGCGGATACCCGTGGAGAGGTCGAACCCGGTCATCTGGAAGGAGCCATCGCCCACCAGGATGATCGGGCGCCCCTTCCCCCGTGCGAGCCCGGCGCCGATGCCGGCAGGCATGGCGAACCCCATGCCCACGTACAGGCGTGCGATGTGGAACTGGGTTGCCCGGCGCATCTTCACGTCCATCGCCAAGTGGGCAGCCACGCCTACGTCGCATGCGACGATGTCGGACGGGATGATGAACTCGTTGAGCGCGGCGGACACCATGTCGGTGGTCAGGCGCCCCGTCATCTTCACGGGTCGTGCCCACCCAGTCGGCAGCGTGGCCGGGACGCGCTTCTTCGGCAACGCGCGGCGCTCGAGCGCGCGGAGCAGGTCGGGGAGCCACACGTCGCTGTAGGTGCGGTGGTGCACTCGAGCGAGTCCGTCATAGGCGTTGCTGGACCGCGCGTCGTCGATCGCGCTCGAGAACCCGCCGGTGGTGATGTCGTTGACGTTCACGCCGAACTGCATCACGAAATCGGCCGATTCAACGAACGTCCGCAGGGCGGGGATTGTGCCCGCGCCGCTGTACACGCCAAGGGTGAGGGACGATTCGTCCTCATTCACGCCGCCCTTGCCCATGACGGTTTCGACCACGGGGATGTTCATCCTCTCGGCAAGCGCGAGCACGCGGGTACCCAGACGGCGCTTCACAACCTCATTGCCCACGTTGATGATGGGCCGACGCGCGGCACGGATGGTTGCCACCAGGTCGTCAGCGCAGGCATCGGTGTGCTCGGGGATGCTGGTGGACCGGACGATGGTGTGCGGCGGCGAATACACCTGGTTGGGGACCGCCGAGATGAGGTCGCGCGGCAACTCGATGAACACCGGGCGAAGTTCCTGCATGCAGTGGTCGAGGATCCAGTCGATCTCCGCGTAGGCGGTGTCGGCGTTGTCGAGAAGCACCGAGTGCGACGTGAGGTGATCCACCATGAGTCGCGGAGCGTCGAGGTTGTCGCTCACCGAGTGGTGAATGCGGCGGCCATCGCGTTCGCCCAAACCGGGTGCGCCGCCGATAACCACCACAGGCACCATCTCGTTGTTGGCGCCACCGAGCGCCGCCATCGTGGCCACCATGCCCACGCCGTAGGTCACTGCAACCGCGCCGAGGCCCTTCTCGCGCGCATACCCATCGGCGGCGTATGTGGCGGCCTCCTCGCGCGTGGAGTTGACCATGTCCATTCCGCGCTCGGTGCCGATCTCGTACAGGCCGAGGATGAAGTCGCCGGGGACACCAAACACATGGTTGACCCCCCGCTTCCTGAGGGCGTCAATCAGATACGCGCCGATAGACAGACGTTGCGACTTGCGTGGTGGCATCGCGGATCCTTCCGGGGGTCGTTGCGGTAAACCTACGCGATAGGCGCGATCACTGCGAGGCCTGCTCCCAGTCGGCGTAGAGACCGGCATACAGGCCACCGGCCCGCATCAGCTCGTCGTGACTCCCCTGCTCGGCCACCCGGCCGTCATCCACCACAACGATGCGATCGGCGCGCCGGATGGTGGACAGCCGGTGGGCGATGACCACTGCCGTACGGCCCACGAGCAGGCGGTCGAGTGCCTCCTCGATACGGCGCTCGGTGCCGATGTCAATAGATGACGTGGCTTCGTCGAGGATGATGAGCTTGGGGTTGGGCACGAGGGCGCGGGCAAAGCAGATGAGCTGGCGCTGACCGGCGGAGAGGCGTGCCCCCCGCTCCTGTACATCGGTGTCGACCCCGTCGGGCAAAGAATCAACGAACTCCAGAGCCCCCACCGTGTCGAGCGCGCGGCGCACCTCGTCGTCAGTGGCCTGGGGGTGGGCGAATCGCACGTTGTCGGCGATGGTGCCGCTGAACAGATGCCCCTCCTGGGGCACGATTCCCATCTCTGAGCGCAGCGACTCCTCCCGCACATCGCGCAGGTCGATGCCGTCAACCGACACCACGCCCTCGTCGGGGTCGTACAGGCGCGCGATCAGTTTGGCGAGAGTGGACTTTCCCGCGCCGGTCGCACCCACCAGCGCCACGGTGCTGCCCGCTGCGATGTCCAGGCTCACGTCTCTGATCACGTATTCGCGCCCATATCCAAACGAGACGTGATCCAGTTGCACCCGCCCCGAGATATCGGGCAGATCTATCGGGTTGGGCCGGTCGGAGATACCCGGGTCGGTCTCCAGCACTCCAAAGATCTTTTCCAATGCGGCCATGGCGGACTGAAAGGTGTTGTACAGCTGCGATAGCTGCTGGATCGGATCGAAGAACGATGCGAGGTAGCCGATGAAGGCCACCATCACACCCACGCTCAAGTCGGCATTCAGCACGCGGTTGCCGCCGTACCAGAGGATGAGTGCGGTCCCGAGCGCTGCCAACAGTTCGACGGCCGGGAAGTAGATCCCCGATACCGTCACCGTGGTCATGTTGGCCTTGCGGTAGTCGGCGTTGGCCTCGCGGAAGCGACGACGGGCCTCCTCCTGGCGCCCATGCGCCTGCACCACGCGCACGCCAGAGAGGGTCTCCTGAAGCACGGTGAGCACGGTGGCCACACGCTCGCGGGTTATCCGATAGGCGGCCGTGGCCTTGACGCGAAACCACCACGTGCCCACGGCGAGGATGGGGAAGATGAGGAAGGCGGCCATGGCCAGCTTCCAGTCGTACACGGTGAGGATGATGATGACGCCGATCAGCGACAGGCCGTTGATCACGAGCGATGTGGCGCCCTCCACCACCAGCTGATTGACGGCCTCGATATCGGACGTAAGTCGGCTCACGCTCCGCCCGGTTGGGGTGCGCTCATGGTGGCCGAGCTCCAACCGCATCATGTGGCGAAACAGCTGCCTGCGCAGGTCAAGCAGCACGCGCTCACCAACCCACGACGACAGATACGACTGCCAGTACCCGGCGATCCAGCCGATGAGGCCAATGACCACGAACACGCTCACGATCACGATAAGCGCGGTGACGCTGCCCTTGGAGATGCCGTCGTCAATGGCCACCTGCGCAAGCGCCGGGCCCGCGAGCCCCGCTGCGGTGACCACGAGCATGAGGATGATCGTCCAGATCACGCGTCGGCGGTACGGGCGGAAGTACGGCAGCAGGCGGCGCATGTTGCGGCGGGGGCGGCGGCTGGCGCGCTGCTCGTCCTCCTCGTCGCGCACGGGGCCCAGCATGCCGCCGGCGTGTCCGTGTCCCACCGGGTGCGAGCCCATCAGGCGTCGCTCGAGACGAGTTCATCGGGCCGGGCGAGGCCCTGATCGTGGATCTCGCGGTACAGCGAACTGCTGGCATACAGCTCTTCGTGGGTGCCGCGCGCAGCGATGCGACCGCCGTCCACCAGCACGATCTCCTCGGCCAGGCTGATGGTGGAGAGGCGGTGGGCGATGATGATTGTGGTGCGCCCGCGCATCACCGATCTGAGCGCCTCCGAGATCTCGCGCTCGGTCGATGCATCCACCGATGCCGTGGCCTCATCCATTACCAGCACCCGGGGATCCACGAGGAAGGCGCGGGCGATGGCCACGCGTTGGCGCTGTCCGCCCGACAGGGTGAATCCGCGCTCGCCCACCACCGTGTCGTATCCCTCGGGCAGTGCCCGGATAAATGGGTCGGCCTGGGCGAGGCGCGCTGCCTCGGCCACCTCGGCGTCGGTTGCCTCGGGGCGGCCGAATGCGATGTTGGCCCGCACGGTGTCGGAGAACAGGAACGGCTCCTGTCCAACCATGCCCACGGCGCGGCGCACGTCGTCGAGCGGTGCGTCGCGCACATCCACGCCATCGATCATCACCCGGCCATGCTGTGGGTCGTAGAAGCGGGGGATCAGTTGGGTGATGGTGCTCTTGCCCGACCCCGTGGTACCGATGAAGGCCACCACCCGGCCCGCAGGGATGTCGAGGGTCACCCCGTGCAGCACGGGGCGATCGGGGTCGTACCCGAAGGTGACTCCTTCGATGCGGACGGCGCCGCCGCCGCCCATGGGCAGGGGCACGGGGTGGTCGGCCTCCTGGATCTCGGGCTCGGTGTCGAGGATCTCAAACACACGCTGGCCGCTGGCCGATGCGCGCTGGGCGTTGCCGATCAGCATTCCGATGGAGCGGAATGGGAATGTGAGGAGCGCGAGGTACAGGTAGAACTGCACGAACTCACCCAGTGTGAGCTCGCCGTTGATGGTCATGGTGCCGCCCACGGCGATGACCACGGCCACGCCGAGAACGGGCAGGAACCCCATCAGCGACTGGTAGAAGCTCTGCAGGCGGGCGGCATCCATGCTGCGGGAGAACTCGGCATGGGCCCGCACCGAGAACCGGTCGGCCTGGGCCACCTCCTGCCCAAACGCCTTCACCACTCTGATTCCGGCGATGCTCTCCTCGGCCGTCTGGGTGACGTCGGCCTCCTTCTGCTGCACGTCAACGAGCACCGGATGGGTGCGACGGCTCGACCGGATTGCCACCAGGGCCAGTGCGGGGCCCATGAGCAGCGCCAAAATGGTGAGAGAAACGTTGATGAACAGCAGCACCACGGTGACAAAGACCAGCGTGAACAAGTGCATGAACAGGAAGATGAGGCCGTACCCGAGGAAGAAGCGCACGGTCTGCAGGTCGCTGGTGGCCCGCGACATCAATTGGCCCACCGGCATGCGGTCGAAGTACCCGAACGAGAGGCGCTGCAGATGTGCAAACACGAGGCCGCGCAGGTCGAACTCCACCGAGAGGCTCACGCTTCCCGCCATGATGCGGCGCATGAGCGCGAAGATGGTCCGGATGACACCGATCACGATCACGCCGATTACCAGGGGGAGCAGGGCATCTTGCTGCTGGCCGTTCAGGACGTCGTCAATAATCCGCCTGGTGATGTACGGCAACGTGATGGTGCAGCCCATCAACCCGAGCGCGGCAATCGCCGTGACGGCAACCGACCACTTGTATGGCCGGAGAAAAGTGAGCAGCCTGACAAGCGTGCGCAGAAACGACCCCGATGGGTGGTGATGTGACGGTGTCCGCGACGACGGCCACGGCTGCCGCGCGGAGATTGGCGGGGCGGCAGAACGCCGCCCTCATGGCCGTGCCCAACTGTAGCGAGGGCCGCCGCGCCGACCTGATCGATCGGCTCGTGGCATCGGCCGGCGTTGCGGGGGTGCGGGTGCTCGACGTCCATGCCGATGCTGACCACAACCGGATAGTCATCACCCTCGCCGGATCGCCGCTGGCGCTGGTTGATTCTGGGGTTGCCCTGGCCACCGCTGCCCGTGATCTCATCGATCTGCGCACTCAGGCGGGCGTGCACCCACGCGTTGGAGCGCTTGACGTGCTGCCCTTCGTGGCCATGCACGAGGCCGACATGGACGCGGCGGTGGATGCGGCGGTGCTCGCGGCATTCCGCATCGGCACCGAGGTGGGCGTGCCCTGCCTGCTGTACGGACGCGCGGCCGGGGAGGGGCGGGAGCGCCCGGCCCGGTTGCGCACTGGCGGGTCGGGCGCGTTGGCGGCTGCGATGGAGCGGGGCGAGGTGGTCGCCGATAGCGGTCCGCAGCAGCCCCATGAGTCGGCGGGCGTCACGTTGGTGGGCGCGCGCGCGCCGCTCGTGGCCTGGAACATGTGGCTTGCCGACGGCGGCCTTGACGACGCACGGTCTATCGCGGCCGCGGTGCGCGAGCGACCCGATGGAACGGGGCTTGCCGGGGTGCGGGCGCTGGGGCTGCTGTGCCCGGAGACGGGTCGCGCGCAGGTATCGATGAACATCGAGGACTACCGGCGTACCCCCATTGCACAGGTCGTGGCACGGGTGCGCAGCGAGGCCGGGGCCCGGGGCCGTACAATCGCCGGGTCAGAGCTCGTGGGGCTGGTTCCCCGCGATGCCCTAGAGGGGAGTACGCCGGCATCGCTGGGGCTCCCGGAGTTTCGCCCGGCCCAGGTGGTCGAGGCACACGTGCGGGCGCTCCGCCCGCACGCGATCATGGAGGACTGAGAGATCGCCCCCAAGCGTCGCCGCAGGCCAACCGCCGGTCCACCACCGGTAAAGAATCCCCGTCGTGAGGCCAAGGTGGCCGCTGAGGAGTCGGGTAATCACCCCGCCAAGCGCAAGGATGGGCTGCCCAAGGGCGCCCCGCGGCGGCCGGGACTGAAGAGCGTGTTCATCCGCGGTGGAATCGCCGCGGCCATCTTCTTCATGTTCCTGTACTTCATCAATAAGGACACGCCGGCGATCGCGCTGGCGTGGAGCCTGGCGATCTTCGTGTTCATGATCCCGCTGGGCATGCTGCTGGACCGCCTGAGCTACCGCATGGCCCTGAAGCGCTGGATGAAGTCGCAGGGGCGCGCCTAGTGCCGCCACGCGGGACGCGCGACGTCCTTCCGGCCGAGTCGCGAGTGCGGGCGCTTATTGAACGCACCGGCGCCGACTTGATGGCGGCCAATGGATTTGGACGCATCACCACGCCCACGTTCGAGGAGACCGACGTGTTTGTGCGCGGGGTGGGAACGGCCACCGACATCGTGCGCAAGGAGATGTATACGTTCGACGACCGCGGTGGGCGCAGCCTCACGCTGCGCCCCGAGGGCACGGCTCCCGTGGCCCGTGCGTACGTTGAGAACGGCATGCACAAGCTGCCGCAGCCGGTCAAGCTGTGGTACCTGGCGCCGATGTTCCGGTACGAGGCGCCCCAGTCGGGCCGCTTCCGCGAGCACTGGCAGGTGGGGGCTGAGGCCTTTGGCAGCGAGGACCCGCTGCTCGACGTGGAGATGATCGCGCTCCTGGCCGATCTCTACGACCGGCTTGGCGTGCCCGGGGTGCGGCTACGTATCTCCAGCATGGGCGACCCCGACGGCCGTGGGCTCTACCGCGAGCGCCTCATCGCGCACCTCACGCCACTGGCCGACTCGTTGCCCAGAGATGCCCGTGAACGCATGGACGAGAACCCCCTGCGCCTCTTTGACATGAAAGACGATGCGGTGCAGGCGGCAATGAAGGACGCCCCGCGGCTTGTGGACAACCTCACCGACGCCGCGTCAGAGCACCACACCCGGGTACTCGACGGTCTGCGCCTGCTTGGCATCCCGTTTGACGAGGACCCCACGCTCGTGCGGGGCCTCGACTACTACACGCGCACGGTGTTCGAGTTCACGTGTGACCGCCTGGGTGCCCAGAGCGGCATCGGCGGCGGCGGGCGCTACGACGGTCTGGTGGAGTCGCTGGGCGGCCCTGAGGTCCCGGGCGTGGGATTTGGCACCGGCGTGGAGCGGATCACCCTCGCCCTCGGCGAGGAGGCCGCGAGTGCCCAGATCGTGGACGTGTATCTGGCAATTCCCGATGCCGACATCCGCATGGAGCTGATGCCCGTACTGCGCGACCTGCGACGGTCGGGCCTGCGGGTGGAGGCCGGCACAGCGGGCAAGGGGCTGAAGGCAATGATGCGCCACGCCTCTGGGCTTGGTGCTGACAACGTGATCATCATCGGGCCGCGCGAACACGCGGAGGGGGTTGCGACGGTGCGGGATATGCAGAGCGGCGATCAGGTGGAGGTGCCGGTCTCGGACCTCGTGGCCCGGCTGTCCGGGAGTGGCGCATGATCGGCGCAGCGCGCTTTCGCACGCACACCGCGGTGGGCGCCGCCGAGGCCACCGGGCAGGACGTCCGCGTTGCCGGATGGGTGCACCGTCGTCGTGATCACGGCGGCATCATCTTCATCGACCTGCGCGATCGCAGCGGCATGCTGCAGCTGGTGTTCCACCCCGAGAAGGCCCCGGAGGCACACGCGGCTGCCGAGCGCCTGCACCTCGAGGACGTCATCAGCGTGGCCGGCACCGTGGTGGCGCGTTCCGATGCCACCATCAACCCACGCATTCCCACCGGATCGGTGGAGCTGGCGGTCACCGAGCTGGAGCGTCTGGCCGAGACCGAGCCGGTGCCGTTCAGCGTGGAGGACGAGACGACTGAGCCGTCGGAGGAGCTGCGGCTCACCTACCGCTACATCGACATGCGCCGGCCCCGGCGGCTCGCGGCCCTCGAACTGCGCGCCCGTGTGGCGCGGGCCATGCGCCGTGTGCTCGACGACGACGGCTTTCTTGAGGTTGAGACCCCGGTGCTCACGCGCAGCACGCCCGAGGGCGCACGCGACTTCCTGGTGCCCTCGCGCCTGAGCCAGGGCAACTGGTATGCCCTTCCCCAGAGCCCCCAGCTGTTCAAGCAGCTGCTCATGGTGGGCGGGTTGGAGCGCTACTACCAAATTGCCCGCTGCTTCCGTGACGAGGATCTGCGCGCCGACCGCCAGCCCGAGTTCACGCAGCTCGACATCGAGGCATCGTTCGTTGAGCCCCAGGACATTGAGGACCTCACCGAGCAGGTGCTGGTCGCGTGCTTCGCCGAGGCGGGCATCGAGATCCCCACGCCATTTCCGCGTATGGGGTACCACGAGGCCATGCGCCGTTATGGCAGCGACCGTCCCGACCTGCGCTTTGCAATGGAGATCCAGGACTGGACCGACGCTGCCGGGGCCACCGACTTTGCAGTGTTCAAGGGAGTGGTTGACGGCGGGGGAGTGGTGCGCGGGCTGGTGGTGCCGGGCGCCGGTGAGGGTGTGTCGCGCAAGGATGGCGACGAGCTGATGGCCGAGGCCCAGGCGCTTGGTGCGAAGGGCTTGGTGTGGGCGATCGTGCAGGAGGACGGCACACTGCGCTCCCCGGTGGCCAAGTTCCTCGATGGCCTCATCGCAGATTTCGGTGCGGTGCCTGGCGACCTCATCACCTTGGTGGCCGACGACGAGCAGGTGGCGTCTGAGGTGCTCGGCACCCTGCGCGCCCGGTTTGCCGAGCGCTGGAGCCTCATCCCCGAGGGCGTGTGGGCGCCGCTGTGGGTTGAGGACTTCCCATTGGTGGGCTGGAACGCCGGCGAGAACCGCTGGGACTCCCTGCACCACCCATTTACGGCTCCGCACCCGGATGACGTGGACAAGCTCGGCACCGATCCGGGAAGCGTGCGCAGTCTCGCCTACGACGTGGTGCTGAACGGGCTCGAGATCGGCGGCGGATCAATCCGTATCCATGATCAGCAGGTGCAGTCGGCCGTGTTTGAGTGCATCGGCCTAAGCGCCGAGGAGGCCGACGACCGCTTCGGGTTCCTGCTGAAGGCGCTGCGCCTAGGCGCACCGCCACACGGTGGTCTCGCCCTCGGCCTCGATCGGCTGGTGATGCTGCTGGCCGGCGAGACGAGCATCCGCGACGTCATCGCATTCCCCAAGACCGCCACCGGCGCCGACCCCCTCACCGGGGCCCCTGCGGGGGTGGACGACATCCAGCTTCGGGATCTGTCGGTGAGGAGCACCGTGCCGCTTCCCGACAAGGGCGACTCGTGAGCATGTGCCGTCGTCGTTCGGCCGAATCGGATCTCGGGCAGGCGGTCAGCCCGTTCATCGCCACGAACCGCGCGCAGTACGGCAAATAGGGAGTCGAGACCCCGCCCGAATCCGTTGCAACTGGTCTGGGTGGGGTCTACGGTTGTTGTTGCTCGACCGTGTTTGCAACCGGACTTAGTTCCGAGCCGTATCTCGTGACCAGGGTCATGGAGTCGGGGCCGCACATTGCGAGGTCCCGCCCGAGACCCAACCTGTTTGAGCAGGTTCGGATCACGCCCCGGGGCGGCACGGTGGAGCATTATTTCGCCTGATACCGTCGGTTCATGCCCCCGTATCCGACAAAGGCAATGCGGCACCTCGGTTCCCCAGTGGGGGCCGGCGGTCTTGCACGCGCCGATGCCACCGGCGAGGCCGGCGCTGAGGCGTGCGGCGACGTCGCGATTATCGAAATCAGCGTGAGCGACGGAATGGTGACCGACGCCGGCTTCCGTGTGCGCGGATGCGGCGCCACCACTGCAGCAGCATCAGCGGCATGCGAGCGCCTGCGCGGCGCATCAATGGACGACGCGATGCGGGTATCAGCAACATCGCTCGACGCCGATCTCGGGGGGCTGGGCCCGGAGCGCCGCCACGGAGTGGACGTGGTGGCAGATGCAGTGACAAACGCAATAGAGCACTGGCACACCGACCGACTGGTGACCCCCCTGGGGTCAGACCCCCATGGGGGTCAGTCGCTGTGTCAAAAGCGTGTCGTGCCCGAAAGCAACGCTGGAATGGGAGAAGGCGCGGGGTCAGACCCGGTTGCCGGGGCCACACTGGGGTCAGACCCCCATGGGGGTCAGTCGCTGTGTCAAAAGCGTGTCGCGGTTGCGATGAGCGGTGGGGTGGACAGCGCCGTGGCGGCCATGCTGCTCGTTGACCAGGGGTTTGAGGTGGTGGGAGTGACCATGCGGTTGTGGCACGACCCCGGGGCGGCTCGTGCCGAGCGCTCGTGCTGCGCACCTGAAACCGTGCGGCTGGCCCGCGAGACCTGCGCGGTGCTCGGTATCCCGCATCTGGTCATCGACGCCTCCGAGCGCTTCCGTGCCGAGGTTGTTGAGGACTTCATTGCCGGCTACCGCGCCGGTCTTACGCCCAACCCATGCATCACCTGTAACGGGGAGGTGCGGTTTCGCATCCTCGATGAGGCCGCCGCACTCGTGGGCGCGACGCTCCTCAGTACCGGGCACTACGCCCGCGTGGCGCAGATGGATGATGGAACCCGGGTGCTGGCGGCGGCGGCAGACACCACGAAGGATCAGAGCTACATGCTGGCCCGTCTGCGCCCGGAGGTGCTGGCCCGCCTGCTCCTGCCACTTGGGGATCTTCAGAAGGATCACGTACGCGCGCTTGCTGCTGAAGGCGGCCTGCCTGCGGCCGATGCGGTGGAGAGTCAGGACGTGTGCTTTGTGGGGGTGGGCGGATACGCACCATTCCTTGAGCGAAATGCCGGAATGACCGCCCAGCCCGGTGAGATCGTGGACGTGGGCGGGCGCACCGTTGGGGCGCACGATGGCCATTGGCGCTACACGGTGGGCCAGCGGAAGGGCCTTGGGATCGCTGCGAAAGAGCCCATGTATGTGGTCTCCACCGATGCCGCTGCCAATCGCGTGGTCGTGGGTACGCGGGCTGACCTCGCCGCGCGCGTCATCCAGGTTGAGGATCTGGTGATTCATTCCACGCCCGATCGCACGCTCGACGTCCGGATACGGCATCATGGGCGCCCTCTCCGGGGCCGCATCGTTATGACGGGCGCGCATTCAGGGGAGGTGGTGCTCGAGGACGTCGCCGAGGCAGTTGCCCCGGGGCAGACCGCGGCCCTCTATGACGAGGGGCGTCTCGTGGCCGCAGGACGAATCACCCGTGCACCCGCGCGGGAGAACAGCACGGAGGAATAGATGGATTGGTCTGACGTCGCCAACCTTGCGTTGGCCATCTTCCTGGTCCTCGTGGGGATCGGGCTCTTCTATATGTTCTTCCGCCTCGGCGGACTGTTCGGGCAGCTCGACACCTCGGTCGAAGAGCTCACCGACGAGACCGTGCCGATCCTCACGCGTGTGCAGACGACCGTCGACGGTGTGAATGACCAGCTGGGTCACGTTGACGAGATCATGCAGAGCGCCGTGGGCGCCACGAAGAGCGCCGAGAAGGCTGCGAGTACCGTCTCCGGCGCTGTGTCGGCACCGGCGCGTGCCCTTTCGGGTTTCACGGCGTCGGCCGGCGAGGCGCTTCGCAGCTTCAAGGCACGCCGTGCCGCCGGGCGCCCTGCGAGCGGTCCCGTGAAGCACGAGAGCCCGTACCCCACGGCAGCTGACGCGAAGAAGGACTGATGCGCGCGCTCATCGTGGCCGTCGGCCTTCTGGTGGCATGGCTCACGGGTCGTGATCGCAACCCGGTCCGGTGGCCGGTGATCGTGCGTGACGAGGCGGAGGGCATGATGCAGGACGCGCGGGAGGCTCTCGTGGATGGGGCGCGTGCCGGAAAGCGGGCCGAGCGGGCCTTCGACGATGAGCTTCGGGATGTGCGGGCGCGGGCCCGCACCTGGTAGCGCCCGCACCCAATCTGGAGTGGTCCGACCGACCGCTGGTACATTGCCCCGCGTGACCACCGCCGAGATCCGTGAGGGCTTCCTCCGCTACTTCGAGCGCGAGGGGCATCTCCGGATCCCCTCCGCTTCGCTCGTCCCATTTGAGGACGACCCATCAGTGCTGCTCACCATCGCGGGGATGCAGCCCCTCAAGTCGTACTTCCTCGGCATGTCGGAGCCGCCCGCGGCACGCATGACCAGCGCGCAGAAGTGTTTCCGCACTCTCGACATCGACCAGGTGGGGCGTACCGCCCGGCACCTCACATTCTTCGAGATGCTCGGCAACTTCTCCATTGGCGACTACTTCAAGGACGACGCCATCCGCTTCGGCTTCGAGCTCAGCACCGAGGTGCTGGGCTTCGACCCCGAACAGATCTGGATCACCGTCTTCGAGGGCATGGACGGGGTGCCAGCCGACGACGAGGCGCTTGAGCGCTGGGTCGAGCTGGGCATTCCCCGCGACCGCATTCAGCGTCTTGGCGAGGCCGACAACTTCTGGAAGGCCGGGCCCACTGGCCCGTGCGGTCCCAATACCGAGCTCTATCTCGATCGCGGGCCGTCGTTCGGCCCCGAGGGTGGCCCCGTGACGGGCACCGATCGGTTCCTCGAGTTCTGGAACCTGGTCTTCATGCAGTACGACCGCGCCGAGGACGGCACGCTCACCACCCTGCCCGCGAAGAACATCGACACCGGCGCAGGCCTTGAGCGCCTTGCGGCGATTCTCCAGGACAAGCAGACGGTGTTCGAGACCGACGGCTTCCGCCCGCTCATCGCGTGGGCCGAGCAGGCCTCTGGGCGTACCTACAACACAGATCCGCGCGTGGATCGCGCCATGCGCGTGCTGGCTGACCATGGCCGGGCGATGACGTTTCTCGCATCCGACGGCGTGCGCCCGGGCAATGAGGGCCGCGACTACGTTCTTCGCCGCATCATCCGACGTGCCGTCAGCGAGGGTGCATATCTGGGGCTGGAGCCCGCCCGCGTTGTGGGTCTCGTGCAGGCGGTCGCCGACGGTTACGGCGATGCCTACCCCGAGATCGCCGCTGAGCGCTCCACGGTGGAGGATGTCATCGGCGCCGAGGCGGAGCAGTTTGCGCGCACACTCGAGCAGGGCACCAAGTTGCTCGGTGAGGTGCTCGACCGCTCGCGAGCGGCTGGCGTCATCGCTGGCGACGATGCGTTCCGCCTGCACGACACCTTCGGATTTCCGCTCGACCTCACGCGCGACGCTGCCGAGGAGCACAGCCTGCAGGTTGACGAGGAGGGCTTTGGCCGCCTCATGACCGAGCAGCGCGATCGCGCACGTGCGGCCGGCAAGAAGGGTGGCGGCGCTGACCGTGCCCGGGCCGAATCGCTCGCGCAGTCGTCGGCGGCCACCGAGTTCGTGGGGTACGACCACATGGAAGTGGTCACCCGCATCACCGCCATCGCCACCACCGCGGGGGATGAAGCCCTCGCCAAAATCGAGCAGTCGCCCTTTTATGCCGAGGGCGGCGGCCAGGTCTCCGACCACGGGGTGCTTGTGGGTAACGGCGGCAGCGCCGAGGTCATCGACGTACTGCGGCTCGGTGACGATCAGGTGCTGCGCCTCAGGGTCACCGGCGATCTTCCCGTGGGCGCTGAGGTCACTGCGACGGTGGACAGCGCCCGGCGCCACGCCACGCAGGCAAACCACACAGCCACACACGTGCTCAACTGGGCGCTTCGCGGCGCACTTGGAGATGGCGTGCGCCAGGCCGGCTCGTATGTGGGCCCCGACAAGCTGCGCTTCGACTTCTCGCACCGTGGACGTATCGAGCCCGACGTGCTCGAGGAGATCGAGCGGAGCGTGAACGCACGGGTTGCGGAGGACACCGCGGTTCGCGCCGAGGTGATGGCCCGCGCGGATGCCGATGGCCTCGGTGCCGTGGGCCTGTTTGAGGAGAAGTACGGCGAGTACGTACGCGTGGTGCAGGCCGGGGAGTTCTCGAAGGAGCTGTGCGGCGGAACGCACGTGTCCCGCACGGGGGAGATCGGCCCGCTGGTCATCGTGTCGGAGGGCAGCACCGGCGCGGCCACCCGTCGCATCGAGGCTGTCACCGGGCTCGCTGCACTCGCCCACCTGCGCGATCGCGAGAAGGCCCTTGAAGCTGAGGTCGAGGCCCGTGACGAGCGCATCCGGCGCCTTGAGGCCGACCTGAAGAAGTCCCGGTCGGGCCGCGTGGATGTTGCAGGGCTCGCGGCCGGCGCAGAGCGCATCGGTGATGTCTCCGTGCTGGCCATCGAGATCGAGGCCTCCGACATGGAAGAACTCCTGTCCATCACCGATCGCGTGAAGCAGTCGGTGGGCACCGGCGCGGCGCTGGTACTGGGGGCCGTGGCAGACGGCAAGGCCCTATTGGTCGCCAACTTCGACGACGCCGCAATCGCCGCGGGAATGTCGGCGGCCGATGTCATGCGTGAAATTGCCCCGATCGTGGGCGGCGGCGGTGGCGGGAAGCCGGGCATGGCCCGGGCGGGCGGCAAGGACCCGTCGAAGATGGCCGAGGCCATGACACGCGCGTCCGAGTTGCTCAGGTCAGCAGCCGGGTGAAGGCCCTCGGGCTCGACCTCGGGCGCGCGCGCACCGGGGTCGCGGTGAGCGATCCCACGGGCACGCTCGTGCGTCCGCTTCCGGTCATCCTGCGCATCGACGCCGCCGAGGGTGCCGCTGCCCTTGACGCGGTCATCGCTCATGAGGCGCCCGAGGTCATCGTCATCGGGGAGCCGCTCCTGATGTCGGGCGAGCGCGGGGAGCAGGCGCACCACTCGTCATCATTCGCCGGACGTCTGCGCGCGCGTGTTGATGCCCGTGTGGTGCTCACCGACGAGCGGCTGTCCACCGCCGAAGCCGAGCGGCTGCGCCGTGAGGGAGGGGCCACCGCCGATCTGGACAGCGTGGCGGCGTGCGTCATCCTCGAGTCGTGGCTCCGCGCCCAGGGGGCGGCCTCGTGAGTACGACGCCGCCAGCGGGTCGCCGCCCACGGCCCCAGCGCGCCACGCCCGCGGGTCGCCGGGTACTCGTGGTGCTCATTCCCATCCTGGCGATCGTCATCGCGGTCATCGCGGTGGTTGCCCTCACCCGGGGCGGCGGAGGTGCTCCGGTCGCCAGCGCCCCCACGACAATCGACGTGCTGCTCGTGGAGGGGCTCAGGCGCACCGAGATGGCAGACGTGGTGCAGGCGAAGACTGGGATCCCGGCCGCGCAGTACATCGCGGCCACCGACCCGTCGAAGGTGGGGCAGACCCTCGCGGGCACAAAGAAACCCACGTCGCTCGAGGGCTTTCTCTTTCCGGCCACGTACCCGGTCGATCCCAAGAAGCCAGTCAGCGATCTCGTCAACTACCAGTTGCGCACCTATTCCCAGCGCACCGCCGGCATCAACTACGCCTACGCGAAGAAGCACAACCTCACCAGGTACGACGTGCTCATCATGGCGTCCATCATCGAGCGCGAGGCCAGTAACCAACGCGACCGGCGCATCATCGCTGGCGTGTTTTACAACCGGCTTCATCTGGGCATGCGCATCGACAGCGACGTCACGGTGCATTACGCGATCGGGTCGTGGTCGAAGGAGTTGACGAGGGCCGACCTGAACCTGGCCTCTCCCTACAACACGCGTCGCTACCACGGGTTGCCCCCCGGCCCCATCTGCAATCCGGGGCTCGGCGCCATCAATGCTGCCGCCAACCCGGTGCGTACGCCGTACCTGTACTTCGTGGCGAGCAGGAGCGGAAAGGTCTTCTACGCGAAAACCGACGCGGAGTTCCAGCAGGCGATCGCGAAGGCGAAGGCGAACGGGTGAGCATGCAATCGCCCTGGCCAACATCGAGCACGCGGTTCGCGGGTGTGATCGGTTGGCCGGTGGACCACTCGTTGTCGCCCTCTATGCACAACGCCGCGTTCCGTGCGCTGGATCTCGATTGGGCCTACCTGGCATTTCCCATCCATCCGGATCGGGTTGCGGATGCCGTGCGCGGGCTCTTTGCGGCGGGCTGCTCGGGCCTCAACGTGACCATCCCGCACAAGCAGGCAGTGATCGACTGCTGCTCATCGGTCAGTCTGGCCGTGGAGGCCATCGGCGCGGCCAACACGCTCATCCCAGATGGCGACGGCGGTATGACCGGCGACAACACCGACGCCGAGGGATTTCTGCGGGCGCTCGACGAAGCCGCGCCACTCGACCTTGACGGCGCCGAGGTGCTCATGATCGGTGCGGGTGGCGCAGCGAGGGCGGTCGCGTTCGCACTACGGGGGCGCGGGGCCCACCTGCGGGTGGCCAATCGCACGGAAGAGAAGGCCGCCGCGCTCGGCGAGGTCGTTCCGTTCACCCGGCAGGCCATGGAGGACGCCGCCGCATCGGCAGCGCTGGTCGTCAACACCACGAGCCTGGGTATGGGCAGTGATGAGGTCCCTTCTGATCTGCCGCTCGACTCACTCGGGCCGTCCACGGTGGCGTACGACCTCGTGTACCGGTCGGAGCCCACACCGTGGCTCGTTGCCGCCGCCGGGCAGGGCGCACGCGTTGTTGATGGCGCGGGAATGTTGCTGCATCAGGGCGCTGCGGCATTTCGCCAATGGACCGGCGTGGAGCCGCCGCTCGACGCCATGCGGGCGGGGCTTCGGTCGCGCTAAGCCGTCCGGGTCGGGGCCTAGCGTGACGTGTCCTCCGCGACGCGGGGCGACACCATGACCACCTTCATCCACACCGCCGACTGGCACCTGGGAATGACCCGGCGATATCTCTCGCCGGACACTCAGGCGCGCTATTCGGAGGCCCGCATCGACGCCGTGCGCGAGATCGCCCGCCTCGCCGATTCGGAGGGCGCAGAGTTCGTGGTGGCCTGCGGTGACCTCTTCGACTCAAATCACGTGGATCGCCAGGTGGTTTCCCGCGCCGTCGATGCGCTCGGGGCATTCACGGTGCCGGTCTTCATCCTGCCGGGCAATCACGATCCCCTCGATGCATCGTCGGTGTACCGGTCGTCTGCCTTTGCCGACCGGTGTCCCCCGAACGTGCGAGTCATTGATTCTGCCGAGCCGGTCACCATCGGCGGAATTGAACTTGTGGGCGCCCCGTGGCATGCGAAGAATCCCGGCCACGACCCGGCAGAACGGGCCATGTCGGATCTCGCGCAGGGTCCCACCCGGGTGCTCCTGGCCCACGGGGTCGTGGACGTGCTCTCGCCCGATGCGCACGACACCTCGGTCATCGCGATGGAGGGCCTTCGTCAGGCGCTCGACGCCGGGCTTCTGGCCTACGTGGCCCTTGGCGATCGTCACTCGGCCACCGAAGTTGGTGATGACCAGCGCGTGCGCTACCCGGGCACGCCGGTGGCCACTGATTACGGCGAGGTGGACCCCGGGCAGGCACTCGTGGTGCGCATTGACGGCACTGAGGTGCAGGTGGAGGCCCACCGCGTGGGTGCATGGACCTTCATGCGCAGGGGCGTGCGGCTGGAGTCGCTCGACGATGTGGAGGCCCTCGATGCCTCCCTCACGGCCATCCCCGACAAGGCGCGCACCATCGTGCGGCTTGATCTGGTGGGGGCCCTTGGGATCGGCGAGGATGCCCGCCTGCAGGCGGTACTGGATGATCACCGCGACGTGCTGGCGAGCCTCACCGTGTCGGAGCGGGGCAGCGACGTGGTTGTGTTCGTCGAGGAAGGCGACCTGCACAATCTCGGCCTTAAGGGCTACGCGTACGACGCCGCCGCCGAGGTTGCGGCGCTTGCCGCCGATGAGGGACCGCAGCAGATTGCCGCTCGAGACGCATTGCGCCTGCTCTACCGCCTCGCACGGCACGCTGCATGAGGATCCATCGCATCTCGCTGCGCGACTTCCGTGGGGTCACTGCCGCCGACGTCGAGTTCGCCACCGACGGTGTCACCATCGTCCAGGGGCCGAATGAGGTGGGAAAGTCGAGTCTCGCCGACGCCCTCGACATGCTCATCGCCGACCCCGATTCGTCATCGAAGTCGCGGGTCAAAGCCGCCCAGCCGGTGGGGCGCGACGTGGGGCCGTGGGTGGAGGCCGACATTCAGTGCGGCCCATATCGCCTCACCTACTCCAAGCGCTGGGTGCGGGGCGCCGGTACAGAACTGCTCATCGAGTCACCGGTCCGCGAGCAACTGCAGGGGCGGGCCGCTCATGATCGTGTGACGGCGATCATCGCTGAGACCATGGACGCGAACCTCTTCGCGGCCCTGCGGCACCAGCAAGGCATTCCCCTCGGTCAGGCCGACCTCGCCGGCAGCGACTCGCTCATGCAGGCGCTCGATGCTGCAGCTGGTTCGGGCGGCGAATCCGCTGAGCCCGGCGGTGCGCTCATTGACGCCATCGATCGGGAGCGCCAGATCTGGAGCACCCCGACTGGGGAGCCGAACAAGGCGCGCAAGGATCTGCGCGAGGTTGCCGCGGCAGCCCGGGTCGCGCTTGACGACGCCGAAGAGGCTCTGCAATCGCTCGAGGGGCGCGTTGACCAGTTCCGGCGCCTCGATGGGGAGTTGACCCGCAGCATGGAGCGGGAGCCGGAGCTACGTGGCATCGTCACCGGCCTTGAGGCTGAGGTGCAGGCGGTGTCGGCCAGGGAGTCGGGGCTGCACGACCTGCGTCTGGCTGCGGAGCAGGCCATGGGTCCCTTCCGCGAGGCCGCCGCCGCCGCCAGTGCGAGGTCCGCCCTCACGGTGCTCGTGAAAGCCGCCGAGGACGAGGTGTGGACGATCACTGCCGAGGGTGAGCGGGCCGCCTCCCGGCTTGAGGCGGCCATTACGGCGCGTACTGAGGCCTCCGCCCGACTCGCCGCCGCTCTCGACGCCCGGGCGGATGCTGAGCGTGTCTTCGGCGTGGCGGCCGCAGATGCCCAGCACCTTCGCGATGCATTCGACCTCGGGTTTCTTCGTGATCGTCGCGGTCGCGTGGCCGAGGCTGAGGCGGTTATTGCCGAGGGTGAGGGGTTTCTGGCGGGGTGCGCACTCGACGCCTCCCTGCTGGAGCGCATTGAGAAGGCAGTGGTCGATGAGGCGGGCGCACGGGGCAGGTGCGAGGCGGCGGGTGCGGCCTTGCACATCACTGCAGAGTCGGCGCAGCAACTTGAGGTTGGGGGGGTGGTGCAGCCGATCGCTGCAGGCGAGACCCTCGCGCTCCCGATCGGAGCTGGCGATGCGCTGATCATCACCGGGGTGGCCCGGATCTCGCTGGAGGGGCATGGTGATGTAGTAGCCGCCGCCGCCGAGGCGCGAATGCACCTCGATTCGCTCCTGGCCGAGGCGGGCGTGCAGCCTGCCGATGGCGAGTCGGCCGCGCGCGAACTTGACCGGCAGCGGCGAGATGCCGAGGCCAACGTGAAGGCGGCGCGTGAATCCCGGGGAACGGCCCTGAACGACCTGACCCTCGATGAGATGGACGAGAAGATCACGCGTGCCGAGGGCAGGGTGACGGCATATGTCCGTGATCGCGCCGCCACGCCAGCCGTTCCGGTGGACGCCGATACGGCGAACGCGGCGCGGGCTGCTGCCGAGGACCTCCGCGACTCCGCCCGCCGCGACGAGGACGGAGCTCGGGATGCACACCGGCAGGCCGAGACGGCGGTGACCGGCATCGAGGCACAGGCATCCGAGCGCAAGGGGCACCTCGGCGCGGTGGCACGGCGTCTGGCAGATGCCGGGGGTGATCTGGAGACCGCGCGCGCGGTGCAATCAGACGCGCAGGTGCATGCCGCCGCTGCGGAGGCGGGCGCAGCGGCCGACGACGCGCGCGCTGCTCTGCAGGCCGAGGAGTCGGCACTGGACGACGCCGACCCGGCATCGCTTCGTGCGCGGCTTGCCAACTCCCGCGACGCTGTCGACCGCCTGCTGCGCGACCGTAACGAGGTCACGCTTCTTGCCGCGCGGCTGAAGGGCGAAATCTCCCAGCAGGGGGACGAGGGCCTCGCCGACCGGGTGGCCCGTGCCGGGGAGGCCGCCGAGATTGCCGAGGGCGCGCGCGACCGGGCCGAACGTCACGCCGCCGCCGCCGATCTGCTGCACGACACCATGATCCGCCACCGCGACATTGCGCAGCGGGCCTACGTTGCGCCATTCCGTGAGGCCGTTGAGCGGTTTGGCCGGTTGGTATTTGGTGCGGGCACCGAGATGGAGGTGGACCACACCACCTTGCAGGTCGTGAGCCGAACGCGCGAGGGTGTGACCGTGCCCGTTGACGCCCTGTCTGGCGGCGCGCGCGAGCAGATGGCGCTCATCGGTCGCCTGGCCGCTGCATCGCTGGTGGCACCGGCGGCTGACGGCGGCGCACCGGTCATTATCGACGATGCGCTGGGGTACTCCGATGCCGGGCGCCTGGAGGGGCTCGGTGCGGCGCTCACCGAGGCGGGGAAGACGTGCCAGGTCATCGTGCTCACCTGCATGCCCGAGCGGTACGCAGGTATTGGTTCGGCCCGCACGGTGCGCCTGGATCGCACCGTGCCTGGGGATGCGTGAGCACACCCGCCTACCGGGGCCTTGGCGACATCATCGTGACGGCCCGCCCATTTGATGAGTACGTCGCCATGTTCGATCTGCGCCCGACCGACCTGAGCGCGGGACCGGTGCTCGACTGCCCATCCGGTGCGAGCGGATTCGCAGCCGGGGCCCGGGCGGTGGCATGCGATGTCACTGCCGTTGATCCGGTGTACGCCGACATGGTCAGCCACGCCGACCTGGTGGCGCGCGCCCGGCAGGACACGGCGTTCGGCAACCAGTACGTGGCCGATACCCCCGACACCTACGTATGGGGCTTCTTCCGTGATCTTGACGATCACCTGTCCCGACGGATGGCGGCGGTGGATGCGTTCGACCGTGATCGGCTGGCCAACCCCGATCGCTACGTGGCGGGGGCGTTGCCGCACCTGCCCTTCAGCGACGATTCATTTGACCTCGTGCTCTCATCGCATCTGCTGTTCGTCTACCCCGACCACTTCGACGCGCAGGCGCATTTGGATGGCGTACTCGAACTTGCGCGGGTGGCATCCGGCGAAGTGCGCATGTTCCCTCTCGTGGACACCACGACCCGCCCGTGGCCTGGCGTCGAGGAGCTGCGCCGCGCCCTCGCGGCGCGCGGGCATGCCACGGAAGTCCGCCCCGTTCCTTACGAGTTCATCCGCAACGGTGACGCGATGTTGGTGATCGACGGATCTGGGTGACGGTTCGGGCGACGGTTCGATGCGGTCCGATCTACGATCCGGCAATGCCTGAACCCCGTACCGATGAGCGCGTTGGTGTGATCGTGGTTGACCACGGCAGTCGCCGCGCGGAGAGCAATGTGATGCTCGAGGAACTCACCCGCGGCGCCATCACGGACACCCTCGACTACGACATCGTCGAGCCGGCACACATGGAGCTGGCCGAGCCCTCAATCGCAACGGCCTTCGATGCCTGCGTGGCCCGGGGCGCCACCACAGTGGTCATCCAGCCGTACTTCCTTCTTCCCGGCAAGCACTGGAATCAGGACATTCCCGAGTTGGCAGGCGCAGCCGCGTCACGCCATCCCGGCGTTGCATACCTGGTGGCCGCGCCATTTGGAGTTCACCCGCTTATGGCCGACGTGGTGACCGCACGGGTTGAGTACTGCCTTGCGCATGTGCGCGGTGAGGTGCCGGAGTGCGAGGCATGCGCCGGATCCGGCAGGTGCCGTCTTCAGACGGCCGATGCACCGGAGGCCTCGGCCCCCGCGTAGCGCGCGCCGCACCGGTGGGCAGGACATGGTCCCACCCACCGGGGCACACGACGTTGGAGCGGAGCTACTTCTTCTTTGCTGCGGGCTTCCGCACGACCTTCTTGGCCGTCGCGGTCACCTTCTTGACGTCCTTCTTGACGGCGGTGGTGGCCTTCTTGACGTCCCTCTTGACGGCCGTGGTGGCCTTCTTGACGTCCTTCTTCACCGTGCCCGGGGCCTTCTTGGCCGTGGTGGTGGCCTTCTTCGCAGTGGTGACGGCCTTCTTCTTGGCGACCTTGCCCGAGTTGGCAGCAGCCTTCAGCGGAGCGCCCGGGGTGAATCGCACAGCCTTGCGGGCCGGGATCTTCACCTTCTGGCTGGGGTTGCGCGGGTTAACGCCAACACGAGCGGCGCGCTGCGAAGTGGAGAAGGAACCGAAGCCGAGGAATGCAACGCGCTCGCCCTTGGCGATGGCCTCGGTCAGCAGCGCCAGGAACTCGTCGGTGACCTTCTGTGCCTGCACACCGGTCAGGCCGGCACGCGCACCAAGCTCCTTCGCGAACTCGCTCTTGTTCATGCGGTAACCCCTTGTCGTGATTGAGGAGAGGATTGGTCGCCCCCCTGTGGTGACGACAGTTCGACCCTACCAGCGATTCTCCCCTCTTTTCGGTGCAGGTCTCATGGCCCTGACTGGCGAAACGGCACGTGAGTCACTCGATCAGGAGACCCCATGAGCAGCCACCAACCCATCGCGCAGGCTCAGCTCAGCTTGTCGTATCCCGATCTCGTGCCTGGCGAGACGGTGCGCTGGTCGTCCCGCGGGTCGTGGCACTTCGGGGTACTGGTCGGGCTGGATGGGTCACATGCCGTGGTGGCAACGAAGCAGGCTGGAAAGCGTGAGCGCGTGCTCGCCTCAGCGGTGCAGCCGTGGCCCCCTGGCGGAACTCCCGCTTAGGCGGGCCCGGCGGCGGCGCGGTCAAGCACCATGATCGCGTGGTCCTGCTCGATACGTCCGGCCGGGATCGACCGGTCGCCGGCTTCGAGGCGCGGCACCATCGGCACCTTGCCTGCGCCGGTGAGAAGCCACACCACTTGCCGGGCGGAGTTGATGCACGGGTAGGTGAGGGTCACGCGGCGGGTGCCGTTGAAGGGGCGGGCAGTTGCCGCCACCGGCACGTCCGTCACGTCGAGCACTGGGTCCCCGGGGGCCAATGAGGCAGTGTGCCCGTCCTCGCCAAGGCCCAGGTGCACGATGTCGATCGGTGCGTTCAGCGCGGCGAGCACCGGCAGGTAGGCGGCTGCCGCGACGTCGGCGTCGGTGCCACCACATGCCATGGGGTGCAGGTGCGCGGCGACAGCGCGCGTCCCGGCCAGCGAGCGCTCCAGGTGGGTGAGGTTGCGCAGGTCATCGCCATCGGGGGCCATGCGCTCGTCCACTTGCAGAATGTCCACGGACGCCCAGTCGAGATCCTCGGTGCCGAGTTCGGCCAGCATGATCCACGGGCTGGTTCCGCCTGAGACAGCCAGCGATGCCCGTCCTCTGGCATCGAGCGCACTGCGAAGCGCCTCCGCGATGTGCCGGGCGGCCGCGTGCGCGGCCGCAGTTGCATTGTCACCAATGATCCGTTCCATCAGGGCTCGCAGCGTAGTCTGCGTCCTGCGCGGCCGTGTCCGGACGCCGCACAACCCCTTGGAGGCACGTGGTGCGTATCGGAATGGTGGGACTCGGCAGGATGGGCGCGAACATGAGCGTGCGCCTGATGAACGCCGGCCACGAAGTGGTGGGGTACGACCGCGACGCCGCAGCGGTGACTGCGCTTGGCGGCAAGGGCGCGGGGACGGCATCCGACTCGGCCACACTGGTGGCGCAGCTCGAGGGTCCGCGGGTTGTGTGGTTCATGCTTCCCGCCGCCGTCACCACGGCGGCAATCATGGAAATGGCCGAGCATCTGGAGCCCGGCGACGTGGTGGTGGACGGTGGCAACAGCCACTACCCCGACGACATCGCGCGCTCACGGGTGCTCGAGGCCAAGGGCATTCACTACGTGGATGCCGGAGTGAGCGGTGGGGTGTGGGGTCTCGAGCGCGGCTACTGCCTCATGGTGGGCGGTACTGACGAGGCCATCACCACGCTCACGCCCATTCTTGAGACCCTCGCACCTGGCGTGGCCACCGCGCCCCGTACGCCGGGCCGCGAGGGCACGCCCACCCCTGCAGAGAACGGCTGGCTGCACTGCGGCCCCGCGGGCGCCGGGCACTTCGTGAAGATGGTGCACAACGGCATTGAGTACGGAATGATGGCGGCGTTCGCTGAGGGGCTGAACATCCTGCATCACGCCAACGACGGCGCGCGCGAGCGCACCGCCGATGCCGAGACGGCGCCCTTGGGCGATCCGGATCTCTACAAGTACGACATCGACGTCGCATCGGTCACCGAGTTGTGGCGCCGGGGCAGCGTGGTGGGGTCGTGGCTTCTTGACCTCACGGCAGAGGAGTACCTCCGGGATCCCGGCCTCGACAAGTTCGAGGGTCGTGTGTCCGACTCGGGTGAGGGCCGCTGGACCCTGCAGGCAGCGGTCGATACAGGAGTACCTGCGCCGGTTCTTGCCAGCGCGCTGTTCTCGCGCTTTGCGAGCCGCGACAACGACGAGTACGCCAACAAGGTGCTCGCGGCCATGCGTCTGGGATTCGGCGGGCACCTGGAGCACTCGGAATGAGCGCGAAAGCCGACTGTGTCGTGTTGTTTGGCGCCACCGGCGACCTCGCGTACAAGAAGCTCTATCCGGCGTTGCACGCACTCCAGAAGCGCGGCAAGCTGGATATCCCCATCATCGGCATCGCCCGCGAGGGCTGGAGCCTGAAGAAGCTGCAGGACCGCATCCGCGCCTCCCTTACCGACGCCGGGGTACCGGACGACGACGAGGCGGCCAAGGCGCTGCTCAAGTGCGTGCGGTACGTGCATGGCGACTACAACGACCCGATGTCGTTCACCCATCTCGCCGAGGCCATGCACGACAGGAAGTTGCCCGTGTTCTATCTGGCCATCCCTCCGGGGTTGTTTGGCGAGGTCGTCGCGGCGCTTTCACATCACGACCTCACACAGAACGCACGTGTGGTGGTGGAGAAGCCGCTCGGCCGTGATCTGCAGTCGGCCCAGGAACTCAACCGCGGACTGGCCACCGAACTGCGTGAAGAACAGATCTTCCGCATCGATCACTTCCTGGGCTACGAGCAGGTGCAGAACATTCTCGTTGCGCGGTTCGGTAACTCGATGCTCGAGCCCATCTGGAACCGCCGCTACGTGCGTCGGGTGCACATCGAAATGTCTGAGTCATTTGGCATCGAGGGCCGCGGCGCGTTTTATGAGACCGTCGGATGTCTGCGCGACGTCGTGCAGAACCACCTGCTGCAGTTGGTCTGCATGCTTGCCATGGAGCCACCGGTCTCGATGGATGCCCAGTGCATCTCCGACGAGAAGGTGAAGGTGCTCCGCTCCATCAAGCCACTCCTGCCCGAGAACCTCGTGCGCGGTCAGTTTGAGGGCTACAGGGGCGAGCCCGGAGTGGACCCAGCGAGCGACGTGGAGACCTACTGCGCGCTGCGGTTTGAGATCGACACCTGGCGCTGGGCGGGCGTTCCATTCACCATTCGTGCGGGCAAGGCGCTGGGGCGCACGGTCACCGAGGCGGTTGTTGAGTACGTGCTGCCCCCCCGTCAGCTGTTTGAAGAGGCCCACGGCATGATCGAACCCAACCGCATGCGCTTTCGCATGAAGCCCGACGATCTCATCCAGTTGAGCATGCAGGTGAAGCAGCCTGGCGATCAGGTGCTCACCGAGACGGTCGATCTTTCGGTGCAGTACGGCAAGCAGTTGGGCGAGGCCGGGCCTGCCGCCTACGAGCGACTGATGGGCGACGCCATCATCGGCGAGCACCGCCTGTTCGCCCGTGGCGATCTCGTGGAGGATGCCTGGCGTGTGGTGCAGCCGCTCCTCGACGACCCACCGCCCGTGGAGCCGTACTTTCAGGGAAGCATGGGGCCGGCTGGCGCCGCGCGGGTACTCCCTCCCAACCTCATGGAAATGCTCAGCGAACCCCAGGTGGCAACTACCCGATGACCCTTTCACTCGGAATCGACGTTGGTGGCAGCGGGATCAAGGCCGCAATTGTCGACCTGGCCACGGGCGAGTTCACAACAGAGCGCGTGCGGGTTGAGACGCCGCAACCCGCGACACCGGACTCGGTGGTTGCGGCAACCGCGGGCCTCATCGCCGACCTGGGGCACGACGGCCCGATCGGCATCGGGTTTCCGTCGCCAATCGTGAACGGTGTCACCACTCTCGCCTCCAACATCGACCCGGCGTGGGTGGGTGCCCACGCCGAGCAACTGTTCTCCGCGGGTCTTGGCGCACCGGTACGCGTCATCAACGATGCGGACGCCGCTGGCGTGGCCGAGGCCCGCTACGGGGCCGCTCACGGAGTTGAGGGCTTGGTCGTGCTGCTTACCCTCGGAACCGGCATCGGTTCGGCGCTCCTCTACAACGGCGTGCTGGTTCCCAACACCGAGATGGGGCACATCCAGGTGCGCGGCAAGGATGCCGAGCACCGTGCCGCCGCATCGGTGCGCGAGGTCCACGACCTGTCATGGCACCACTGGGCAGAGCGCCTGCAGGAGGTGATCGAGGTGATTGACCACCTGTTCTGGCCCGACCTCGTATTGCTCGGTGGCGGCGTGTCCCGCAAGGCCGACAAGTTTCTGCACTTCCTCGACGTCCGACCTCCGTTGCGTGCTGCCGCGCTTGAGAACAGGGCCGGCATCGTGGGCGCAGCGACGGCGGCCGCAGACCGCGCATGATCACCACGCGTGTCCCCGAGGGGATCCGCGTGGTGATGCAGACTGACCATCAGTCGCAATGCGGCCTGCTGGCAGGGGCATGGGGTAACGCGCAGTTCGCGCGCCCCGAGCCGTGGGGTCCGGTGGCCTTGGCTGCCGAGTGGCACGACGAGGGCTGGCGCCAATGGGAGTCCTCGCCCGGCGTCTCAGCCAATGGGGAGCCACGCGACTTCGTGCATATGCCGATCTCTCAGCACATGGCGATCCACCGCCGCAGCATCCACGCGGCCCGTCACCGCGATGAGGTCACCGGCATGCTGGTGGGCCTGCACTGCGCGGGGCTCGTACAGCGGCGCATGGGCCTGGATGGCGAGATGCCGGATATCAATACCCTGCCGGATCCCGTTCAGGGCCTCATTCGTGACGAGGCCGCAGTGCAGCAGCGCGTGGAGTCCCTGATGGGCGATTTGGATGAGGCCCGTGAATGGACGTGGGCGGCCTATCGCGTGCTTCAGGCGTTCGATCTGCTGAGCCTCTACCTCACGTGGACAGGGCTCGCAGGCGACGAGCCATGGACCCTCCGGCGCGTTCCGCGGTCCGTGGATGACGCCGAGGGTGTTGCTGTCGCT
>JBAXJA010000007.1:0-28513 GCA_037138115.1 Thermoleophilia bacterium
CCCGACACCGAACCCGCGGTCTCCACGGTGGTCACCGACAGGCGAATTGCCCACGGGGCAACCATGCCGAGCAGCGTGATCGGCACCAGAAACATGAGCATCGTGCCGACGAACGACGCCACAAATGCACCTGCCGAGAGGTCGGCAAATGCCGATTGCGCGGCGCTGAAGATGGGCGTGAGGGCGATGGGAAGGATGGCCAGCGACGCCGCGGCGACGACGACCGTGATGCCAAGCGCCCGTTCGGTGGGGTACCGGTCGGCCAGCTTGCCGCCCAGCCAGTAGCCCAGCGACAGGTACAAGAGGGTGAGCCCGATGACGTTGGCCCACACGAGGTTGCTTGCGCCAAACCACGGTGCCAGCAGGCGTGCGCCGGTCAGCTCGGCGGCCAGCGACGCGCCGCCGGCGACGAATACGAGCAGGGGAAGACGGATGCGGGCCAGCACGGGTACAACCGTAGCCATGCGCGGGCCTCCACTCGCCGTTGTCGCAGCAATCGTCGTTATGGCCGCAAGCGCCCCGAGGCGCACCGGGCGTACCACGCAGCGGGTGCCCGCCACGGGGTCGTGCGGGTGGCATGGATGCCGGCAATCAGCACCGTGACACCCACCGATATCGGTTCATGGCAGTGGTGGTACGCGGGTGGCGCCGTGCTGAAAATCCTCGCGATCGCCCTCCAAGAGATCGGCCGACGGCGTTTTCGAGATGCCGCAGGACGAGAACGTGGGACGATCGGCCACAAACCGGCCCCGCGGCGGGCTGGTAGCCTCGAACACAGCCAATGGCAAGCCCCGGAGGGCACTGAGTGAAGCTTTTCATCGACACCGCCAGCCTGCAGGACATCGAGGAGATCGCCTCCTGGGGCGTCCTCGCCGGAGTGACCACCAACCCGACGCTGCTCTCGCAGGTTGAGGGCGACGAGGATTCCATCTACCGCCGCATCTGCGAGCTGGTGGATGGGCCCATCTCAGCCGAGGTGGTGGCCAACGACGTTCCCACCATGATCTCCGAGGGCAAGCGGCTCGCCGCCATCCACCCGAACATCGTGGTGAAGCTGCCCACCTGCGCCGAGGGCCTCAGCGCCACGTCGGCGCTGGCCAAGGACGGCATCCGCGTCAACATGACGCTGTGCTTCACGGCCAGTCAGGCGATGCTCGCCGCGTCGGCCGGCGCGGCATTTGTGTCGCCGTTCCTCGGGCGCTACGACGACATCTCCGAAGACGGCCTCGGCCACCTCGGAGAGATCGTGGAGTGCTTTGCCAACTCGCTGTACGAGACCGAGGTGCTGGCCGCATCCATCCGCAGCCCGCTCCACGTGATGGAGGCAGCGCAGATCGGTGCGGACATCGCCACCATCCCACCCAAGGTCTTCCATCAGATGCTGAAGCACCCGCTCACCGGGAGTGGCATCGACCAGTTCAACAAGGATCACGCCGGTCGGCTCGCCAAGCAGGGCGCATGAGCACGAACGACGTGCCCGTGCGGGTGCCCGAGTCGCTCGAGGGGCACCGCATCGTTCCGGCCACGGACTTCCTCAGGGTTGTGGAGCAGGCTGCACTGGCGTCGGCCCGCTGGGTGGGTCAGGGCGACCCCCACGCCGCTGACGGCGCCGCCGTTGACGCAATGCGCAAGGAGTTCAGCGCCATGCCCATTACGGGCACCGTCATCATTGGCGAGGGCGAGAAGGATGAGGCCCCCGAGCTGTACGTGGGTGAGGTGCTTGGCACGGGCGGCATGCCGTGCGAGATCGCCGTTGACCCGCTTGAGGGCACCGACCTCGTGTCCCGGGGCGACGCCGGCGCCATCGCCGTGTGCGTCATCGGTGCCCCGGGCGGCGTCATGGCCGCTCCCGACATGTACATGCAGAAGCTGTGCGTGGGTGCTGGCGCGAAGGGCCGCGTGGATATCGCCGCACCCATCGCTGACACGCTCGATGTCGTGGCCCGCTGCTACGACCGCCGCGTGCGTGACCTGTCGGTCATCGTGCTCGACCGCCCCCGTCACGAGGAATTGATTGAGGAGATCCGCGGCCTTGGGGCCCGTATCAAGCTCATCCCCGACGGTGACATCACCGCCAGCATGTCGGCCGCCGTACGTGGCACCGGCGACCACCTGTACCTGGGTATCGGCGGGTCGACCGAGGGCGTCATCACCGCCGCCGCACTCGAGTGTCTGGGCGGCGAGATCCAGGCCCGCATGTGGCCCAAGGACGATGCCCAACTGGAGCGCCTCAAGCCATTCGGCCTCGAGGACACCACCCGGGTGCTCACCGCCCGCGACCTGGCGCCCGACCCGCTGTACGTACTTGCCACGGGCGTCACCGACGGCTACCTGCTGAAGGGCGTGCGCTACTTCAGCGACGGCGCCCGCACGCACTCCATTCTCATGGACCTGCGTGAGCGCACGGTGCGCTTTGTCGATACCGTCCACATGTTCAGCCGCACACCTCTTCGGGAGATCCGCCTGTGAGTGACGACATGCCGCCCGAGAACCCATTCGGCTTCGCCTTTGGCGAGGATGCATCGGAGGAGTTCAAGGAGCGCCTCAAAGAGATGATGCGCGCACAGCGTGAGGCCATGGAAGAGGTGCAGGCCGAGGGCGGCGGGCAGATCGCCCCGGTTGAGCGCTTCCAGATCATCACGCTGGCCGTGCAGATGGCCGCCGCGGGGCTCAGCACCATGAAGCCCGTCGACAACGTGGACGACGCCGCTGACGCCATGGGGATCATGTTCGCCCGGGCGATGGCCGCGCTGCAGGGGAGTATCCGCCCGCACGACTGACGGATGCGTTATGCGTCACGGGTGGGTGCGCAAATCGCCACGTCCCGCGCGCCACGCATTACGACGATGGGGCCAGCCTTGAGGCATGGCCCATCCGCTCCGCATTGACCTGATCGCACGCCCCGTGGGGGCGCTTCGCAGGGGCGATGGAATGGTCATCGCCGAGCGCACCTACGTGGCGGCGGGGGCGCTGTCGCGGCTGGTGGGGATGCTCGGCACGCCGGACCCGGGGGGTGATGAGGCCCTGGTGCTGACGCCCTGCCGGGCGGTTCACGGCATGGGCCTGCGGGCACCCATCGGTGCGGCATTTGTAGATGCGCACGGCACGGTGCTGCGGGTGGTTGATCCCCTCCCGTGGTGTGGCGCGTCGGCGAGGGGCGCCCGGGTGGTGCTGGAGGCGCGCACTGGGGTGCTGGCCGCGTTGCGCCCCGGCGACACGGTCTGGATGCCCGGATGCAACGTTTTCCCGCTCGCAGGGACATTGCGCGCGGGAGAGGGGGGAGCATGTGCCCACCCCACGCGTTTACCGGTCACTCAGGGCATCAGGCCCTGGGGAAATGACCGGAAGGAGATGCAATGACCACCGAGATCAGCGACCGGTCGGTGCTGCTGGTGGGGCCCCGCCCCGCATCCGGCAGTCTGCCCGCCGACCTGCAGGCCGATCGATTCAGAGTGCTGCTGGCGGCCGACCCCGAAGAGGTCCGGGGCGCGCTTCGCAACTCATGCCCCAGCGCCGTCATCGTCGATCTGGACATGCCGGGGGCCGGCGGGCTGGATGCCGTGGGCATGATCCGCGACGGCGGCCCTGAGGAGCCCTGGGATTCGGCCATGCCGGTGCTCGGGGTGTCCGGATCGCGCGAGCCCCACCGGGTGGTGCGAGCGCTCGAGCGCGGTGCGGATGAGGTTGTGGGAACCCCGTTTGCGTATGTCGAGCTGCTGGCGCGGTTGCGGGCGCTTATCCGACGCGCCGATGGGGAGTGGACCGCCGGCACGCTGCGGGTGGGCGTCCTCACCATCGACCGGCGTGCCAGGCGGGTCACGGTGAATGGCGATCCGCTCAGTCTCTCGGCCAAGGAGATGGGCCTGCTTACGGCTCTGGCCCGCGACCCGCGGCGGGTGGTGAGCAAACACGAACTGCTGCGCGACGTGTGGGGCTACGTCTCACCTGGCCGCACCCGCACGGTCGACAGCCATGCGTCACGCCTGCGTCGCAAGTTGGCCGACGCCTCGGGTGGCGAGCGGTTCATCGTGAATGTGTGGGGGCTGGGCTATCGCCTGCTCGGGGACGATGCCTGACACGGCCCGCGTCGTCGTCGACTCGGCGGTGGCGGGTGCGGCGGGGATCAGTGCGTGCGATCTGGTGCTGGTGGTCGCCAGCCCGCAGCGCCGCCGCGGTTCGCGGGCCGCTGACCTCGACGCCGCGGTGGACGCCGTGGCGTCGGCTGCTCCGGGCGCGCTGGTGCTGGCTCGCCCGCCCTGGGCCGATGGGGCGGCAGCGCCGCTCGCCGCGCTTGGCGTGCTGCTGAGGTGTGATGTGGTGTGGCTTCCACCCGGGCTCGTGGAGGCCGGGTGGGCCACAGCCCTCATCGTGACGTGGAGCGCGCAGTCGCGGGGCGCGCAGTTGATGCGCCGCGCGCAGGTGGCTGTGGGGCTCGCGGCCCTGCCGACATGTCGACTGCCCCGCATGCCGTGGGGGGTGGAGGCCGCGGCAATGCCCGCCGTCGGCGCCGATGCCCTTTCACGATGGTGTGATCGGGCATGGGTGCCGTGTGAGCGCTGCGAGGTGGGCGGTGGAGCGCCGGGCGGGTCATGCGCCCGGTGCGGTCACAGTGGGGTGACAGCGTGAGGATTCGCATGCCGGCGCGCCGCCCCGTGATGTGGTTTGCGCTTGCCGCGCTGCTGGCGGTGGGTGCGATGGTGCTGATGAGCCGTACCGGATCTGCCTCGGGCGGGTCGGCGCACGTGGTGGTGGCCCGCACGGTAATCCCGGCGGGCACGCTGCTGGACGAGGAGTTTGCCGCCCACTCGCTGGCCATGGCTCCCGTGCCCGACGATTTGCGCCTACGCGGGCTTCAGGCGAGTGCGTCAGGGGTTGTTGGTCGGCGCACGGTGGCCCCGCTCGCCCCCGGTGAGCCGGTCACCGATGCCGTAATCGGCGGCGCGCCTGGCGTGGGCCCCGCCCCGCTGCTCCCGGGGGAGCGCGCCGTGCCGGTGCCGCTTCGGGCGGCGGGAGGGCCAGTGGCTGCACCCCCGGAAGGATCGCGGGTGGACGTAATCGCATCGGATGGCGAGGGGATGGCAGGGCGCACACGGGTGATCGTGTCGAACGCCGAGGTGCTGGCGGTTACCCCGTCGCTTGGCGCAGATGTGGCAGATACCGCCGGCGGCCTGGTACTGCGGCTGCGTACCGCCGATGCGCTTGAGGTGGCGCGCGCGCTCGACTTCGCCCGCGAGGTGCGTGTGATCGCCCGGCCTGCGGGTGAGGGGTGATGAACGTGGGCGGTATTGCGGTGGCCGGGGCGGTGGGTGGATGTGGGGCAACCACCGTGGCGGGCGGCGTGGCGCTGGCGCTGGCCGCTCTCGGGCATGCGCCCACGGTGATCGGGCTCGACGGCCACGGAGGTGGCCCGCACGTGCTGTGGGGCGTACCCGTGGCACGAACCGTGGGAGATCTGTGGTCGGTGCGCGACGAGCTGGACGCCGCGCACGTTGCGCACATCGTTCACGCGCACACCGATGCCCTGCGGCTGGTCTCCGGGCCTCCCACAGCCGCTGCCATGGCGGCGTGGAACGAACAGCAGACCGGGCGCCTCGCGGCTGCCCTCGCATCGGGAGCCCCATGGGTCGCCGACGTTGGCCGCGGTGATGCCGACATGCAGCGGGCGCTTATCGCACACGCGTCCGTCCTGGTGGTGGTGACATCCCGATCGGTGATCGGCGCCAGCGCATGCGGGGCGGTGATTCAGGCGCACCGGGGCATGCGGGCCGCGGTGGTGGCCTCGGCATTGCCCGGGCGGCCCAATGTGTCACCGCGGGCGTTTCGCACGCTGGCACCTGTGGAGGTGGTGATTGGTATTGCGGCAGATGCCCGCGGTGCAGGAGACGTGGGCGCGTGCCGGCCACCGAGGGGGAGGGGTGGCATGGCGGTCGCGATCCGGGATCTTCTGGAGGTCACAGGTGTCTGACCCGCGCGAGGCAGACCCGGTTGCGCTGGTGGAAGGCATCCGGGCGCAGATCGTGCGCGGTGGGGCCGTGTCGCCCGGGGGTGCCACGCGGGAGGTGGTGGCCGCACTTGCCGAGGATGCCCTGGATGCGGGCCATCACATTCTTTCGTCTGAGGCGCGACGCGAGATCGTCACGTCGGTTGTTGACGCGACCCTCGGCCTTGGTCCGCTGGAGCCCCTGCTGCGTGATGCATCGGTGACAGAGGTGATGGTAAATGGGCCATCTCGTGTGTGGGTTGAGCGGTCGGGGCGCATTGAGCCTGTGCCAAATCACTTTCAGGATGTCGAGCATCTGCTGCATGTGATCGACCGCATCATTGCGCCGCTGGGTCGCCGCCTTGATGAGGCCAGCCCCATGGTGGATGCCCGACTGCCAGATGGCTCGCGGGTGAATGCCGTGATGCCGCCGCTCAGTCTCGATGGCCCGGTGCTCACGATTCGTCGGTTCCCCGCCGACCCGCTGTCGGGCGACGATCTGGTGGCGCTGGGGGCGATGTCGCCCGAGATGCTGGACGCCCTCCATCTGGCAGTGGCGGCACGGCGCAACATCTTGGTCACCGGGGGCACGGGCAGCGGAAAGACCACCACGCTCGCCGCGATCTCTGCTGCCATTCCGGCCAGCGAGCGGGTTATCACGATCGAGGATGCCGCCGAACTGCGCCTGCCCCTTGCGCACGTGGTGCGGCTGGAATCGCGTCCGGCCGGGGTGGAGGGAAGGGGGGCCATCCCCATCAGGGCGCTGGTGCGCAATGCACTGCGCATGCGCCCCGATCGAATCATCGTGGGCGAGGTGCGCGGTGGCGAGGCGCTGGACATGATCTCGGCGCTCACAACCGGACACGAGGGCTCGCTGTCCACCATCCACGCATCGTCGCCCGATGAAGCGCTGCGGCGCCTGGTGACGCTGTCGCTGATGGGCGACCTCGACCTGCCATGGGTGGCGGTGGCCGACCAGGTTGCGAGCGCCGTGGATCTGGTGGTGCATCAGGCGCGCGATGCCTCGGGGGTGCGACGCACCGTGGAGATCGCCGAGGTGCGCCGTGGACCAGACGGCCCCCGCACGCATCGTCTGTGCCGGTGGTGGCAGGACGATGGGCAGGGATGCTTCACCTGGTGTGCTGACGCCGGCGAGTGGCTCTCGGCTGTTGCGCGCGATGCGCGGCGCGGGCGCGTGGGGGAACCCGGGTGAGCGTCACCACGGTGCTGTCGCAGGCGGCGGTTCGCCTTGGCCGCTCGGGGTGGTCGCTGGGGCGTGACGGGTTTACTGGCCTTGTGGTGGCCGCCGGGGTGGTAGCCGCGGCGGTTCTGTGGGTTGTGCTGCGTAGTCCCGTCGCGCTGCTTGCTGGCCCACTCGCATCTGTGGTCACATGGCGGTCTGTGCTCACTGCGGCCGATCGCCGCCATGCGCGGCGGGTGGCCGACGCGATGCCTGGTGTCGCGTTGATGCTGGGCAGTGCTGTGGCGGCGGGCCTGTCATTGCGACAGGCGATCGTGCGATCGGCAAGGGATACGCCCGATCCGCTGGGCACGCAGCTGCGCATGGTGTCGGCCGAGCTGGATCTGGGCGGCCGGGTGGACGATGCGCTGGGTCGGCTGGCCGAGCGCATGCCCGACCCCGACCTGGCGCTGCTGGTGACGGCCATCCTTGTGCAGCGGCGAACGGGGGGCGATCTGGCCCGCGCGCTCCGCGACATGTCGGCGCGGTTGGAGGACCGCCGCCGGCTGGCACGAGAGGTGCGCGGCGCAACAGCGCAGGCCCGCGCCACGGCATGGATGGTTGCGTGCCTCCCGCTGCTCGGTGCCGCGCTGGCCGAGGCGGCATCTCCCGGACTTCTCGCCCGCAGTCTTGGCAGCGGGCTGGGGGTCGGGATACTGGTGGTGTCGGTGGGCCTTCAGGGCACGGGAATCATCATCATCCGGCGCATCGCGGCGGTGCCTGCATGATTGCGCCTCCAGCGCTCCTGGCGCTGGTCCCGGCCGTGGTTGCATTGGTCGTGGGCCTGCGGCTGCGGCGAGCTGATGCACCGGGGCGACGGGCGGGGCGCGCGGCCCACGCGGTGCCCCGGTTGATCATGCTGTTGGCGAGGGTGCCGGTGCCATCCGGCGTGAGGGGCGTCGTGCAGGGGCATCCCCCGGTGGCGACCGTGGAGGGGGCGGGGCTTCCCGGCGATCGGGGCGCCGCCACGGTGGTACGTGCGCGGGCGGGCGGTGCCGTGGCCGGGGTTCTGCTGGGCGCGGCACTCGCTGTACTGGCCTTGCCCCTTGTGGTCGCCGTACCGGTACTTGCACTCGCGGGCCGCATACTGCCGGATCGGGTGATCGGCCGGATGGCGACCGCGAGGCGGCTGGCGATCGTTCAGGCGTTGCCGGACCTGCTCGACCTCATGGTGATCTGCGTGGAGTCGGGAATGGCGCTGGACCCCGCCCTGCGGCTCGCCGCCGCCCGGCTCGGCGGGCCGTTGGGCGATGAGATCGCCGTCATGCTCGATGCCCAGGCGCTGGGAACACCGCGCAGGCAGGCCTACCGGGCTCTCGCCGAGCGAATTGGCTCGGATGACGTTGCGCGGCTCGTGGCATCGCTGCTGCAGGCCGAGGAGCTCGGCACGCCTCTCGCCACAGCGCTCGCGGGTCAGGCCGAGGCGCTTCGGGCGACCCGTCGGCAGTTCGCCCGCGACCGGGCCGCGCGGGCAGCCCCGCGCATTCAACTTGTGGTGGCACTGGTGATGGTGCCCGGGGCACTGCTTCTGGTGTTGGGAGTGATGCTCATCGAGCTGGCCGGCCAGATCGGTGTGGTGACGGGGGCATGAGACAGCGGGGATCCGTGGTGGTGGAGTACGCGGGCATCGTGGCGGTGATCGCCCTGGTGATGGCGGGGCTGCTGGTATCGCGGCCGGTGCACCTGGGGCGCCGGGCACCGGTTCGTCCTATTCCTGCCCTTGTGCGACTCATCGAACCCCCGCCCGCTCCGGTGATGCCGCAAACTCCAACTCACCCCCGACCGCCGCGCGCCAGACGACCGCGTCCCAGACGTCCGCATCCGCCGGGGGTGCTGCTGCCCACGTGGGCGGCTGGAGGTGGTGGTTGACCGATATCGTGAGCACGTGCAGCCGTCCCCGCTACGTGACGCCATCGCATGCCTGCGCTGTGGCGGCGCGTCCGATCTGCTGCTCGTTCCGCACGACCGGCATGGCGGCCGGCCCGGTGAGGTACGTGTGTGCACCTCGGCGGTATGTGGGATCGGGTTCACATGGCCTGTGCCGGGCGATGTCGCTGCCGCAGCGGCGGCTGGTGGGATGGGTGGCATCGGCGCCGTGGTGGCGTCGCGCATGGCCGCGGCATCGGTGGCACCGCTTGCCAATGCGCTTGGCCCGGGATCGCTCGTGGTGGATGTGGGTGCAGGTACGGGCCTGCGGGCGAAAGCGCTGGCCAACCGGGGGTTTGATGTCGTGGCAATTGAGCCCGACCCGGTTGAGGTCATGCGCGCCACGGCAGATCTCGCTGATACCAGCGCGCAGGTGGTTCGCGCTGGGGTGCACGAATTGGGAGAGGTGATGGATGGGCGCTGTGCCGATGCGGTGGTGCTGTGGCACGTGCTTGAGCATCTGGACGATCTCGGCGATGCACTTCGCCGCGTGTCGGGAGTGATGCGCGACGGGGGCATGCTGAGCGTTGCGGTGCCCAATCGCGGGTCCCTTGAGGCCCAGGTGTTCGGGGATTCCTGGCACGCCTGGGAGCCGTCGCGGCACCGGTGGCACTTTGACGAACGCTCGTTGCGGCTGGTGCTCGGCGAGGCCGGGTTCTCGGTTGAGGAGATCAGCCCTCGTGGGGGGTGGGGCTATCCATCGTCGCTCGCGTTTTCGCTGGCACCCGGGCTCGATCCGCAGGTGAACCCCGGCCGCGCGGTCGCGGGTCGCACGCTCGCAGCCGCCATGATCCCTGCGGCTCTCGGTGCGCGGGCTGCGGGGCGGGGCAGCCAGCTGGTGACGCTGGCCCGACGAACGTAGGCCCTACGCGCCCTTGCGATGATGCTTTGCGCGCGGCGGCGCAAGCGGCGCATCGACATGCTCGATTGCCGCATGGATGCCGTCATCGGTGGCCTCGAGCCATGCCCATGCCGGGCGCTGGTCGTCGAGCGTGCCCTCGCCCACGCTTCCGGGGTTGATGATGAGCCGGCCCTTCACCCGGCGCAGCATGGGCGCATGGGTGTGGGCGGCGACCAGCACATCGGCGCCCAGCGCATCCATCATGGCCACCAGATCCGAGTCGTTGGCGTCGTGGGCCACCTTGCCGGGGGGCACGGTTCGGTCGCCGTGAATGGCCACCACGCGATGCGGCCCTAAGTCGGCTTCCACCATCGCGGGCAGATCTCCCAACCACTGGGCATCGGCATCAGTGAGCACCGCGCGCGTCCACGTGCGCGTGCCGGGGCGCATGCCGCGAAGTTCGGTGTCGGGTTTCAGTGTCTTGTTCGACACCCTGCGATCGGTGTTGCCGCCCACGATGGGCCAGCCAGTTGCCCGCATCCGCGCGATGCACTCTTCGGGTTCGGTGCCACGCATCACGATGTCGCCGGTGCAGATGGCGCTGGTGATTCCTGCGGCCTCGATTGCGGCGATCACCGCGTCGAGGGCGGCCAGATTGCCGTGGATGTCGCCGAACACCGCCACGCGCTGTTTCACACTCATACTGCGGACGCTACCCCGTTGCGTCGCCGACGCGGCGAGAACCTATGGCAACACCAGGGCGTGTGCGGTCAGCAGCCAACCGGTGGGGTGCCGCGGGCACCGTCGTCGTATCCATTGATGCCCGGCTGCCCGTTGGAGCAGATGATGTTGCTGAACGTGGCACCGGTCCAGTTGACGCCGGTGGTGTCCGCTCCGGCGAATGTCACATCGGTGAGCACGGCGTAGGTGAAATTGGTGTTCGTGAGGTCCATGCCAGCGAAGTTGGCCCCCGTGAACGCGGAATACCAGAGGTTGGCGGTGGGGCCCACCAGATAGCCCTGCATCAGTGTCCAGCCGGTGGGCATTGCCGTCGGTACGCCCACGGTCTTGCCGCTCATCACGTTGAACAGACGTGCCCCGGTGAGCGTAATGCCCTGAAGGTTGGCCGAACCGAAGAGGGCACTCCCCAGATCGGTGCCAGTGAGGTTGGCACCAGTGAGGTTGGTACCCGAGAAGGTGGCCGAGCCATTGATGCGTGAGCCAGTGAAGTCGACGCCAGTGAGGTTGCCGCGGTCGAAGCGCGTGCCCACCATGCGCGCACCGCGCGCGGTGAGGTTGGAGAGGTTCGCGCCCGCGAGGTGCGCCTGCGACAGGTTGGACCGCGACAAGTTGGCGCCAGTGAGGTTGGCGAACCGCAGATTGACGCCCTGCAGGCGAAGGCCCGAGAGGTTCGCGCCGGGGCACGACGTGAACCGCGTGGACGTGGGGTTGGCCACAATGGTGCACCCGCGCGTGGTACGCGCCGATGCCGATGAGGCCACCGCCAGGCCGGTGAGCACGAGCGCGCCGACCGCAACGATGCGGAGTGCGGGGGAGTGGCGTCGACTCATGACGGGCACTCTACCCGCGCGAAAACTGACCCGAGCGCCGGGGGGTGGATGGAACCCCCCAGCACCTGGGCCCTACGCCGCGCGCCTTGTGGGCGTCGCGACGGGCTCGGTGGCGATGACGACCGGACGGAACGTCTCGCGCGAGTGGATGAGCACGGGCTTTGGGCGAAGCACCTGTTCGTGGGCGCGCAGGCGCTCGCGGCCACGGATGGCGTGGCGGCGGCGGCGCTGGGCCACCGCACGGCTGCGGAATGCCGCCGCGATCGTGATGCCGATGGCACCAGCGAGGGGTATCAGCACCGCACCGGCGTCACCGGGATGGGTGAGCAGCGTGCTGGCCCCGCCCGACATGAGGCCGAGAGTAAGGCCGGCGGCGAGTGCGGCAAGGCCTGCGGCCCGTCCGCCTGGCGGCCGAGCCCCCCGCCGACGGGGGCGGGGCATGGCCGCGGATGGGCCTGCCGGAGAGGGTGTTCCCGTGGAGTCCGGGACGAGTGAGAGATGACGTCGCGTGTTCATGCGAACAAATGTACGCCCCCCCTCGGACGGAACATGTGTTCTCACCGCACGATGCATTGCACGAATACGACCAGGGGCGCACGATCTGTTGCGAGGTGAATCTGGGTGGCCCAATGGGGCAGTTGGGGAACATTTTGGGGTGAATGGGTTGCATTGTGGGGAGAGCGGGGGTAGGTTCCCTCGCCATGGCACCCCGGCTCCTCAGCGGTACCTATGAATGCAGCCTCGACGACCGGTCGCGCGTGGCCATCCCGTCGCGGCTGCGGGATCCCTTCGCCGATGGCACCGTCACCGCATGGTGGCTGGACGATTGCCTTGTGGTGGTGCCGCGGTTCGAGTGGCCGTCGTTTATCGAGGACACGTTTGGCCGCATGAGCGTGCTTGACGACGACCAGCGCGAACTGAGCCGGTTTCTTCTGGCCGGGGCCTTTGAGCAGGAGGGCCTCGACAAGCAGGGTCGCCTGCTGGTGCCCGCCGAACTCCGCGAGCACGCGGGCCTCGACGGCAAGGTGAAGGTGCTTGGCGGCGGCGCATACCTCGAACTCTGGAACCCGGACCGCCTGGCCGAGCGCTTCGAGCGCCTCAAGAGCGACGGAGTGGCCCAACGTGCCGCCCGTCTTGCCGCCCGCATCAACGACGGCGGCCGGGGATGAGCCCCGTCGGCGTCCAGACAGAGGCCCTTCATCTGGTCTCCGGCGGCGCCCCGCACGACCCCGTCCTGCTCGACCAGGTTCTGGCGCTGGTATCGCCCGGGCCCGGCGAGGTGATTATCGATTGCACGTTCGGGGCGGGTGGCCACTCGTCTGCCCTCGCGAAGCGCGTGGGTCCCACCGGCGAGCTGATCGGTATCGACCGCGACCCCGAGGCCGCCACGCACTTCGACGCCCTTCGCGGCGAGTTCGGCTGCCCCTCGCGCCTCATCCGCGGCGACTTCGGATCGGTGCTCGCCGATCTGGAAGACCAGGGGCAGCGGGCCGACGTCATCCTTATGGACCTCGGCCTCTCGTCAATGCAGGTGGACCGGCCTGAGCGCGGTTTCTCGTACTCGCGCCCCGCCCCGCTGGACATGCGCATGGATCCGTCGCTGCCGGTATCGGCAGCCGACCTGGTGGCCGACGCCGACGAGAAGGATCTGGCCAAGTGGTTCTGGGAGCTGGGCGATGAGCGGTACTCGCGCCAGATCGCCCGTGCAATTGTGCGCCGACGCGCCGAGACGCCCATCACCACCACCGGTGATCTGGTGGAGGTCATCCGTGGCGCCGTGCCCACCCCGGCGCTGTTCGCCGGTGGCCATCCCGCCCGCCGGGTGTTCCAGGCACTTCGCATCGTGGTCAACGACGAGTTGGGGATTCTGGAGCAGGGCCTGCCGCGCGCCTTCGACATCCTGCGCCCGGGCGGACGCCTGGCCGTCATCTCGTTTCAGTCGCTTGAGGACCGCATGGTCAAGCGGTTTATGCGCGAGCGCACCCGCGGCTGCATCTGCCCGCCCGATATGCCGGTGTGCGGCTGTGGCAAGTTGCCCGAGGGACGCATGATCACGCCGCGGGCCGTCAAGTCGGTCACCGCTGAGATCGCCCGCAACCCGCGGTCCCATTCGGCCCGTCTGCGCGTCATCGAGAAGGGTGACGCATGAGCACCCGCGGCGGAGCAGCGCGTGTCGCACAGCCCAGCACCCGCCCGGCTCCCGCCCCCAGGCCGCGCCCGAGGGTCGTCCCCAGCCCGCCACCGCGCCGGTGGCAGCGCCTGCAACTGCACGGCCTGCGGCTTGCGTGGGTGGTCATTCCATTCATCGCCATCCTGCTTGGTGGCGTGGTGTGGGTGAATGTCGCCCGCCTCAACATCACCACCCAGGCCGGCCGCACCGTGGACATGTACGACCAAGTGCAGTCCGACATCCTCAAACTCCGTGCCAGCCTCGCCCAGAAGGATGGCGAGGTTGTCGACCAGGCCGCGAAGCGTCTTGGAATGGTCCAGGCACCTGGCAGCGGTCTCACATACGTCACCGTCCCACCCTCAGCCCGTGTCACGCCCGGACAAGCGCCGCGCACGCGATAAGGGGCGCACACGCGCCAAGCGGGACGCGGCCGATCGGCTGGGGTCGCGGCGTGTCCGCTACCTGACCATCGGCACCCTTGCTGTGCTCGGTATTTTCGGAGCGCGGGCCGGCTGGATCGCCACGGTGCAGGCCGGCGAGCTCTCCACCATGGCGACCGCGCAGCATGAGAGCACCGTCGAGCTCCAGGCACCACGTGGCGCCATTGTGTCGTCAGATGGTCGCGAGCTGGCGGTGGACAAGCACGTCACGGCCGTCACGGCCACGCCATATCTGGTGAAGGACAAGCGCGGCACCGCGGAGCGCATCGCGTCGGCGGTTGAACTCTCGGTCGATGAAACCGAGCGGCGACTGCAGGGCAATGGCGGGTACGTGATGCTCAACACGGGCGTCGACCAGCAGCGCGCGGCGTATCTGAGGAAGCTCGGCCTGTCGGGCATCACGCTGTCCGATGCCCAGAAGCGCCTGTACCCGCTGGGGACGGTGGGCTCGCAGATGATCGGCATGACCGACGACTGGGGATCGGGACTCACCGGCCTCGAGAAGTCGATGGATGGTCTGCTCAAGGGTGCGGCCGGACAGCGACACGAGGCGCGTGACCCGAAGGGGAAGACCCTCAGGATCCTGGATGACCGCGAACCGGTTGCCGGCAAGACGGTGACGCTGTCCATCGACAGCGCAATCCAGCAGAAGACCGAGAGCGTGCTGCAGGCCGTCCTCGATGCCAACAACGCCACGGCGGCATCGGCCATCGTCATGCGTCCGCAGGACGGGGCCATTCTCGCGATGGCCACGGTGCCGGGGTATGACCCCAACAAGCCGGAGACCCTCACGCCCGACGCCGAGCGCATGCGGCCCATCACCGATGCCTACGAGCCCGGGTCCACGTTCAAGTTGGTGACTGTCGCCGGAGCAATTCAGGACGGGGTCGTGACCCGCGACACCATGTTCGACCTACCTGAGACGCTCACGTTGTACGACCGCACGCTCAAGGAATCGCACTACCGCCCCTCGGTGGCGTGGACCACCCAGGAGATCCTGCAGAACTCGAGCAACGTGGGCACGGTGAAGATCGCCCAGAAGCTGGGCACCACGCAGCTGCAGCACTGGATCCAGCAGTTCGGATTTGGCGCGAAGACGGGCATTGACTACCCCGGTGAGGTGTCGGGCATCGTGCTCCCCACCAACCAGTGGTCCGGTACATCGATTCTCAACATCCCCATCGGGCAGGGCGTGGCCGTGACCATCGCGCAGATCGCCGAGGCCTACGGCGCCATCGCCAACGGCGGACGCATGGTGCCGCCGCATCTCATCCAGCGCATCGGCAACACGGTGCCCACACACCCGCGCGGCCAGCAGATCATCAGCGCCAAGTCGGCTGAGCAGGTCAACATCATGCTGCAGAAGGTGGTGAGTGATGACGGCACGGGCAAGGAAGCCAAGATCCCGGGCTACACGGTGGGCGGCAAGACCGGTACCGCCAACAAGATCGACCCGAAGACCGGCAAGTACATCGAGAGCTATGTGGCGTCGTTCGTGGGGTACGCACCCGCGACGCACCCCGGCATCGTGGTGGCCGTCATGGTGGATGAGCCCACCAACGGCAGCTACTACGGCGGGCAGGTGGCGGCACCGGCCTTTGAGCAGATCGCTCAGTTCGCCCTGCAGCACCTGCATATCGCCCCCTGACCGGTGTTTCCGTGGCCGCTGGTAACGTGGCCCTCCGGATGAGGCTCATCGACCTGACCGGCGGCGTGCGCGACGCACGTTTGCTGGCACCGGGCGGCCGTGACGTTCCCGCTGCTGCCGACGCGGCCGCGACAACGCATGTCGCGGCCCTCAGATACCGCTCCGCTGATGTCGGGGCGGGCGACCTGTTCGCCTGTCTGGTGGGCGGCCACGCCGACGGTCACGACTTCGCAGCGGATGCGGTGGCGCGTGGCGCATCTGCGCTGGTGGTTGAGCGCGCACTTGACCTTCCGGTGCCCCAGGTCCTGGTGCCCGACTCCCGGGTGGCCATGGCGCTCATGGGTGCCGTTCTTGAGGGTGACCCCTCCGCGAATATGACCGTGGTGGGTATCACCGGCACCAACGGCAAAACGACCAGCGCCTATCTGGCACACGCGGTGCTTGAGGCCGCGGGTATGCAGTGCGGGATCATCGGAACGGTTGAGATCCGCGTCGGCGGCCAGTCGTCGGTTCCGACGCACACCACGCCCGAGAGCGCTGAGCTTCAGGGCCTGCTCGCACACATGCGCGATTCGGGCGACGCCGCCTGCGCCATGGAGGTGTCATCGCACGCGCTTGCCCAGCACCGCGTTGCGGGGGTGCACTTCGCCGCGGCAATCTTCACCAACCTCACGCGCGATCACCTCGATTTCCACGGCGACGAGGAGTCGTACTTCCAGGCAAAGCGGTTGCTCTTTGCGCGCCCCGACGGTGAAGGGGCCAATCCGCGCGGCGCGGTCAATATCGACGACCCGGCTGGGAGGCGCCTGGCCGACGAGTTGGGGCTCCTGAGCTTCGGTATCGACGCGTCTGATGCGGACATCGCCCCCGACACACTCGAGATGACCGCAGGGGGATTCACGGCCATGGTGCGTACTCCCCGGGGATCGCTCCGCATCGAGAGCCCACTGCGCGGTCGCTTCAATGTGGAGAACGTGATGGGCGTGGTGGCCATGGGGGAGGTGCTGGGCCTCAACCACACGGCCGTGGCTCAGGGCATCGCATCGGTGCACGGTGTGCCGGGTCGGCTCGAGCCCATCGAGATGGGACAGCCATTCCAGGTGCTTGTTGACTACGCGCACACTCCCGACTCGCTCGAGAACGTGCTTGCCACCACGCGTGATCTGGCGGGCGATGGACGCCTCATCGTCGTGTTTGGCTGCGGGGGTGATCGCGACACCGGAAAGCGCCCGCAGATGGGCGCCATTGGTCGCGCAATGTCTGATGTGTGCATCGTCACTTCGGACAATCCGCGCAGCGAGGACCCCGACGCAATCATCCAGCAGATCGTTGCGGGTGCGGGGGACGGCCCGGCTGACCTGCTGGTGCAGGCGGATCGTCGGGTGGCAATCGCAACGGCGTGTGACGCGGCGCGCCCGGGCGATGTCGTGCTGATCGCAGGCAAGGGGCACGAGTCGGGCCAGGAGGTGGCCGGGGTGGTCACGCCATTTGACGACCGCCAGGTGGCGCGTGAGGTGCTTGGCACCCGGCGGGCCGCATGAGGATCCCGTTGCACGACATCATCGAGTGGGGCGGGATCACGCTGGTCGCAGGTGACGACGACGTAATGGTGGAGGGTGCAACCGCCGATTCGCGCGACGTGGTGCCCGGTTGCCTGTTCGTGGGCGTCTCTGGCGAGAACGTTGATGGCGGTCTGCACGCGGCAGATGCAATCGCGCAGGGCGCAGTCGCCGTGCTGGTGGGCCCAGAGGCGTGGTCGGAGGTGGGGGATGACCTCGCGCGTACCGGTGCCGCCATTCTGCTGGCGGGCGACCCGGTTGAGGCCCTGGGGCTGATGGGACGTGGCGCCCTCCAGCATCTGGGCGCGAGGGTTGTCGGCATTACGGGCTCATACGGCAAGACCTCCACCAAGGACAGCGTGGGCGCCGTGCTGCGTGCGGCCGGGGTGCGGGCGTCGTGCACTCCGGGCAACCGCAACACCGAGGTGGGCGTGCCGCTCAGCATCCTCGGACTGCCCGCTGATGCCGAGGTCGCCGTGATTGAGATGGGAATGCGCGGGCCGGGTCAGATCGCCGAGTTGGCCATGCTCGCGCCGCCCGATGTGGCGGTCATCACCTCTGTTGGTCCGGTGCATCTGGAACTTCTGGGAACCATCGAGGCAATCGCCGCCGCCAAGGCAGAGATCCTGAACGCGCTCCGCCCGGGTGGAGTTGCGGTCATCCCCGACGACGACATCCATCTGAGCGCCTACGTGGATGCGCTGCCAGAGGGCGTGGGAGTGGTGCGCTTTGGCGATGAGCCCGCCATCGATCTCGACCTCGGCGACCTCAAGGTGTGGGAGCGGCGCAACATGGCGGCCGCCGCCGCCGTGGCCACCGCGCTTGGCACCCCGCCCGCGGCCGGTACCCCAGTGCACCTTGAGCGCTCAGCCATGCGGGGTATCGAGTACCCGCTGCCGGGTGGCGGCGTGCTCATTGAGGACTGCTACAACGCCAACCCTCCAGCGATGGGCGCCGCACTGGCCGACCTGTGCCGGCGTGAGGGCCGCCACGTGGCGGTGATGGCCGACATGCTGGAGCTCGGACCCGACGAGGCCCGATTCCACCGCGAGGTGGGCGAGGAGGCCGCCCGGCTCGGCGTTGACCTGGTGATCGCCGTGGGCGCGCGCGCCGCGTCGTACCCGGAAGGTGCGGACGGGGTTGCGAGTGCCACCTTCGCCACCACCGACGATGCCGTTGCCGGAGTGCCCGCGCTCATCGAGCCCGGCGACGTGGTGCTGGTAAAGGGCTCCCGCGGCATGGCCATGGAGCGCGTGGCGCGCGCCATCAGGGAGCGGGAGGCCTAGGCCGTGCCGCGCGTACTCATCGCCGCGATCGGCTCGGTCATGCTCATGTTGTTCCTGGGTCCCAGGTTCATCCGCTGGTTGCGCGACCACGAGGTGGGGCAGTTCATCCGCCCGCAGGGTGAGATCCCCGAGGGGCACGCCGAGAAGCAGGGCACTCCCACCATGGGGGGTCTGCTCATCCTCTTGGCCATGGCCATCCCATTTCTCATTCTCTCGTCGCGCAGCACCGCGGCCATGACCGTGCTCTTCACCACGCTCGCGTGCGGGGCCATCGGCTTTGTGGACGACTGGATGAAGATCGTGAAGAAGCGGTCGCTGGGGCTCTCCGGGCGGTGGAAGATGATCGCCCTGGTGGTGGTGGCCATCCTGCTGACGGTCATCGCGGTGCGCGTGGTGGGTATTCCCACCACCATCGACCTGCACATCGTTCGAAGTGCGTCGTTCGAGATCGGGCCCATCGCGTTCGGCGTCGTGGTGCTGCTGGTGCTGGCTGGCGCCACCAATGCGGTCAACCTCACCGACGGTCTTGACGGCCTTGCCGGGGGCACGATGGCCATCGCCCTATTGGCCTACATCGGCATGACCTTCGTGGTCACGGGACAGCGCGACATGGCCATCTTCGCGGCCACCCTCATGGGCGCGTGCGTGGGGTTCCTCTGGTTCAACTCATACCCCGCATCGGTGTTCATGGGCGATACCGGGTCATTCGCACTGGGTGGTGCCATCGCCGCGCTCGCCGTGATGACCAAGACCGAGTTCCTGCTCATCTTCATCGGCGGCGTATTCGTGATCGAGGCGCTTTCGGTGCTCATCCAGGTGCTCGTGTTCAAGCGCACCCGTCGCCGGGTGTTCCTCATGGCGCCGGTGCACCATCACTTCGAGATGGCCGGGTGGAGCGAAACCAAGATTATCGTGCGGTTCTGGCTCATCGCGCTCGTGTTCGCGGCCATCGGCTTCACACTCTTCTTCCGCACGCTGCCCACATGAGCCCGGCGCTCCCCGCACCCGGCCGTGCGCTGGTGGTGGGCCTCGGCAGGTCCGGCCGGGCAGCCGCGTTGCTCCTCGCCGCCGAGGGGTGGCAGGTAGTGGGCGTGGACCGCCTGCAGATTGATGGAACCGAGCTGCAGGCGGCGGGTATCGAGGTGCGCAGCCCATGGGACGAGGCCGTGGAGGCCGACCTGGTGGTGCGAAGCCCGGGCGTGCCCCGCGAGGCACCCCCGCTCGCCGCGGCGTACGCGGCCGGAACCCCGGTGTGGAGCGAGATCGAGCTGGCGTCGCGCGCGCTTCCCAATCCGCTCATGGGAATCACCGGGACCAACGGCAAGACCACCACCACCGAGCTGCTGGCGCACATCCTGCAAACGGCGGGGCTCGACGCAGTGGCATGCGGCAATCAGGGCACGCCACTCACGGGCCTCGTGGGGCAGGTGGACGCCGCCGCATGGCTCGTGGTGGAGTGCTCGTCGTTTCAACTGGAGGACGTCCCCACCTTCCGGCCGCGGGCAGCCGTGCTGCTGAATGTCACGCCCGACCATCTGGACCGGTACGACGATCTGGCGGCATACGCGGCTGCCAAGCGCAATCTGTTTGCACACCAGCAGCCCGGCGATCTGGCAATCCTGCCGCAGGGCGAGGCGTCACCAGGCGCCGCGCCCGCCCGGTATGTGGTGGCCTCTGGGGTACCGGGTGACGATGCCGTTGCGTGGGGCCAGGATGGCCTGCACGTGGCAGGCCTTGGCCGCATCGCGGGCTGGGATGACATCCCGCTGCGGGGCGCACACAATCGCGAGAACGTGATGGCCGCGGCCGCGATGGCGGCCCACGCCGGCGTGACGGCGCAGGCGATTGCAGCCGGACTGGCGTCATTTCCCGGGGTTGCGCATCGCCTCGAGGTGGTGGGGGTGGCGGACGGTGTCACCTTTGTCAATGACTCCAAGGCCACCAACCCGGCCGCCGCCATTGCTGCGCTCGACGCCTATCCCGACCGGGTCATCCTCATCGCCGGCGGCAGCAGCAAGGGCACGCCCTTTGACGGGTTGGCAGAGGCCGCCCGTGGGGTGGTTGAAACCGCGCATCTGATTGGCGAGACCGCCCCTGAGATTGCTGCTGCGCTGGGAGATTGCGGTGTGACAACCGTGTCGCACCCCGATCTGAAGGCCGCGGTCACCGCGGCAGCCGCCGGGGCACGGCCGGGCGATGTTGTGCTGCTGTCGCCCGCCTGCGCATCGTTCGACCAATTCAGGTCGTACGAGCACCGTGGTGATGTGTTCCGCGAGTGTGCCCGGGAGTGCGGAGCGAGGTAGGGGATTGGGTGTGCGGCGGCGAATCCCTTTCCGTGCCGCTCGCATCCGCCGCCAGACCCCCAAAAGGCACCCCTCGCACGAGGGGCGGCATGGGCAGCGATATCGCCCCTGAGGCCATTCTCACCATCGCGCTGCTCATGCTCATCTGCATCGGTGTGGTGATGGTGTATTCGGCGTCCAGCGCGACGGCGTTGCTCTCAGACGAGAGCCCCCAGGGGCTGCTGATCAGGCAGGGCATTTATGCGGTCATCGGACTCATCGCGTTTGCTGCATGCGCCCGGCTCAAGCCATCACGTCTGATCGCCCTCGGCAAGCCCGCAATCATCGTGAGCATCGCCGCACTGGTGGTGGTGCTCATGCCGGGAATCGGCATCATGGCCAACGGGTCGCGCCGCTGGATCGGCCTCGGGCCGGTGCAGGTGCAGCCAGCCGAGTTCGCCAAGTTGGCGATCATCCTGTGGCTCGCGGGATACCTGTGCAAGAACGCGGGCAGGCTTGACGAGTTCAAAACCATGCGTCTTCCGGTCATCACGATGGCTGCAATGGCCGGGCTCATCGTCGTGGAGCCCGACCTGGGGACGGCCGTGGTGCTTGTGGGTGTGGCGCTTGCGATGATCGCCATCGCCGGGGCACCGGCTCGCGTGATGGCACTCATCACCCTCGGCGCCGTCACCCTGGGGGCCCTTGGGATCGCCGCCGAGCCCTACCGGCGCTCACGCATGCTGGCGTTCCTCGACCCCTGGGCCGACACCAAGGGCGCCGGATTTCAGATCGTGCAGTCCAAGCTCGCCATCGGATCCGGCGGGGTCAGCGGCACCGGGCTCGGAAATGGCCTGCAGAAGGTGTTCTACCTCCCAGAGGCGCATACCGACATGATCATGGCGACGGTGGGCGAGGAGTTGGGACTCATCGGCTTCATCGGGGTCATCGTGCTGGTGGGTGCCGTCGTGTGGAGTGGCTACCGTATTGCCTTGTCGGCCCCTGATTCGCGGCAGCGGCTTCTGGCCGGCGGGCTCACATCACTTATCGGCATCCAGGCCATCGTCAATCTGGGCGCGGTGCTGGGCATGCTCCCGGTCACCGGGGTGCCACTTCCATTCATGAGTTACGGGGGGAGCAGCCTCGTCGTCTTCGCAGCAGCATCCGGGATCCTCGTCGGGATCGGCAGGCGCTCACGTGCCAGGCGGTCCAGGAACCTCACCGTCGTCAGGAGCGGAGATGAGCCTGCGCATCGCGATCGCGGCGGGCGGGACGGCCGGGCACATCATGCCGGCGCTCGCGCTGGCTGAGGAGCTCCGCTCCCGCGGCAATGAGGTGAGCTTCATCGGGGTCGGTGGCCGCGCAGGATCCGGCATCCCGGCGCAGCACGGCTACCCCGAGGACCACGTGCCACTTCGCGGGTTCGACCGTCGCCTGTCGCTCCGGAACGTCGGCGCGGTGGTCCAGGCAGCGCTGGCCGTTCCCCGCATGATGGGAGTGCTGCGACGTCGCAGGGTTGATGTGGTGGTGGGCGGCGGTGGGTACATGGCAGGCCCGGCCGCAATCGCCGGCAGGCTCACGCGGCGTCGGGTGGTGCTGATGGAGGCGGATTCCCGTCTTGGTCTTGCCAACCGCCTTGCCGCGCCCTTCGCCAGACGTGTGGCACTCGCATTTCCCATCGCGGGTCGGACCAGTCGCAAGTACATGGTGACCGGCCGCCCGGTGAGCCGTGTGGTGCGCGATGCCACGCGCGCCGAGGGTCGCCGCACGCTGGGGCTCGACCCAACCAGCACGTGTGTGCTGGTAGCGGGTGGCAGCCAGGGTGCACAGTCCATCAACGAGGCTGCACTCGGGGCCTTCTGCCCCAATCCGCCATTCGATGTGGTGCACGTGGCCGGTGCGCGCAACGAGGCCGCAGTGCGTGCCCAGGTCGAGTCAGTTGGCTGCGGCCCCCGGTACCACGTGTTCGGCTTCCTCTCCGACTTCCCGGCGGCGATCGCCGCCGCCGATCTGGTCATCTCGCGCTCGGGCGGGTCGGTGTTTGAACTCGCGGCCATCGGGCGACCGTCCATCCTTGTGCCCTACCCCCATGCCACGGCTGATCACCAGACGGGCAATGCGCAGTGGCTGGCCGAGGCCGGTGCGGCAATCGTGCTGCGCGACGACGAGTGCTCGGCCGAGCGGCTGAAGGAGATCGTGGGCGCGCTGCTGGTGGACCGGCACCGCCTGGAGGCCATGGGCGAGGCCGCCCGCCATGCCGCGCGCCCCGACGCGGCCGAGCGCATCGCCGACATGGTCGAGGCGGCGGCCCGCCGGTGAGCACGCGATCAATCCATCTGGTGGGCGCTGGCGGCGCCGGCATGAGCGCCCTGGGCCTGTTGGCGCTGCGCAAGGGGTGGGCGGTGTCGGGCACCGATCGCGAGGACGGGCCGGCCCTCGCGGCGCTCAGGGCCGCGGGCGCCGACGTGCACGTGGGGCATTCGGCCGATGCCATTCCGGCCGAGGTTGACGTGGTGGTGCTGTCCACTGCAATCCCCGCCACCAACCCTGAGGTGGTGGCCGCAGCCGAGCGGGGCCTCACGGTGATCCACCGATCCGATCTGCTGGCCATGCTCATGGACGGCCATCGCGGGCTTGCCGTGGCCGGGGCACATGGCAAGTCGACCACCACTGCCATGCTCTCGCTCGCTCTGGGCGGCGCCACCCTGTGTGTTGGCGCCGAGGTGCCGTGGGGCGACGGCACCGGTGCGGCATGGGGTGACGGCCCCTGGTTCTGCGCTGAGGCCGATGAAAGCGACCGGTCGCTGCTTCGCCTGCCGGCCGAGGCGGCCATCCTCCTGAACGTCGACCACGACCACCACTCCACGTACGCCTCGATTGACGACGTGGAGGATGTGTTCCGTCAGTTCATCTCGGCCCTGCCCGCTGACGGCCTGCTGGTGGTGGGGCCCGACCCCCGGGCGCAGCGTGTGGCCGAAGGTGCGCCATGTGCGGTGCGTGTGGTGGGCGATGTGGAGGGGGCATGGGCCCACGTGGACGACCACACACTGGTGCTGGCGACCGGCGATCGTGTGGCGCTCCACCTGGCCGCGCCGGGCGCCCACAACCGCGAGAACGCCGCATGCGCCATTGCCCTTGCCGACTGGTGCGGTGTGCTGCCTGCCATCGCCGCCGCGCGCATTGCCCCCTTTGCGGGCGTGGGGCGCAGATTTGAGGACAAGGGCACCGCGGGTGGGGTTCGCGTGGTTGACGACTACGCCCACCATCCGGTGGAGGTTGCGGCAACGCTGGCCGCCGCGCGCGGCGTGCACGACGGCCGGATCGTGGCGGTGTTCCAGCCCCATCTCTTCTCGCGCACCCGTGCGCTCGCGCGTGAGTTCGGCGAGGCGCTGTCGCTGGCCGACATCGTGGTGGTCACCGACATCTACGCGGCCCGCGAGGCCCCGGTGCCCGGAGTGGACGGCACGCTGGTGATGTCGTCGATCTCAGGGCCCGACGAGATGATGTTTGTGCCGCTGCTGGCCGACGTGCCCTCCGTGCTCGTGCCCGACCTGCGCCCCGGCGATCTGGTTATCACCATGGGCGCGGGCGACATCACCACCCTGGGCCCGCGCATTCTCGAGGCCCTCGGTGGCTGAGACCACCGCGGGCATACGCGAGCAGGTGCCACTGGCCCCGTTCACCAGTATCCGGGTGGGCGGCACCGCCGATGCGCTGGCCATCTGCACCTCGTTCGGGGGCGTGACCAAGGCGCTTGCATGGGCGGCCGCTCGCGATGCACCGGTGGCCGTGGTGGGGAAGGGGTCCAACCTCATCGTGGATGACGCGGGATTTCGCGGGTTGGTTATCCGCCTTGCGGGTCGGCTGTCGTCCATCTCGGTGCGTGGCGCCGACACGCTGTGGTGCGGGGGCGGCGCATCTCTCCCGCGCGCTGTGCAGCGCGCGGCCACCGCAGGCCTCACGGGCCTGGAGTTCGGCGCGAGCATTCCCGGTACCGCGGGCGGCGCGGTGGCCATGAACGCGGGTGCCTACGCATCGGACCTCTCGCAGGTGCTCGACTGGGCGGTGGTGTGCGACGCATCTGGACCGCGCAAGGTGGGCCGCGACGAGCTGGCCATGGGGTATCGCACCACATCGGTAAAGGGCGATCAGGTGGTGGCGGCCGTGGGCTTTCGCCTGGCCCCCGGCGACCCGGCCACCATCAAACAGACCCTCGACGGCTTTCGCGCGCATCGCCGCAGCACCCAGCCCCAGGGGGTGCGCACCTTCGGCAGCGTGTTCACCAATCCGCCGGGCGAATCGTCGGGGCGGCTCATCGAGGCCGCTGGGCTGAAGGGGCTCGTCATCGGCGGCGCCCGGGTATCGCCGGTGCACGCCAACTTCATTGAGGCCGCACCGGGGTGCAGCGCCGCTGATGTCATTGCCGTGATGGACGCGTGCCGCCGCGCCGTGCGGGATTCCGGCGGCCCCGTGCTGCATGCCGAGGTGCGCTACCTGCACCCCGAGTGGGGCATCGGCGCCCCTCCGCTCCGGGAGATCTCGTGAAGATGCCGTCGCTTCCCCGGCGTCGCGCGTCGTCATCCGGTGGGTCGCGCCCGCCCGCAGGAAAGCGCCCTCCCCGCCGCACCTCCGATAGGGAGTCCCGCGCCCGCGTGCTGCGCATCGCCGCCTACGCGTCGGTTGTCACCGTGGCGTCGGTGCTGCTCATTCTGTGGATCGTGAGCGGCCCGCTGTTTGGCATCTCCGATGTGACGGTGAAGGGCTACACCGGCGATTACCCGGCCGAGGTGCAGCAGTCGGCAGAGATGGTGGCCGGCACCGGATCGATGGTCCGGCTGCCATCCGGCGACATGCGAACCGCGCTCACCCGGTTTCCGGGTGTACTCGACACCGAGATTGAGCGTGACTGGCCGTGGTCGATCACCGTGCGGGTGACCATGGGTGCCCCGGTCGCGATCCTTATGGTGAAGGGCGGCGGCCGGTATCTCATCTCGCCATCGGGACAGGTGATGGGGAAGGCCGGCAACCGGGCGGGGCTTCCGGTGATCACGGTGGCGTCATACCCGCAGAGCGGGGTGCTCACCGCCAACGGTCAGCGTGCGGCGCTCCGCTTTATTGGGTGGCTGCCGCCGGAGATCGCGGGCCGTATCCGTGACCTGCACGCCGTTGGTGGAGGCCTGGAGGCCAGTCTGAACAATGGGCTGGAACTCCGTCTGGGCGGCGCCACGAAACTGGCCGAGAAGGCCCAGGCTCTGGTGGCCGTCCTGTCTCAGGCCGACCCCAAGGCTCTCGACGCGGCGGCGTATCTCGATCTGTCAAACCCGTCGCGACCGATGCTGGGCAGCAGTATCCAGCGACTGGTGGTGCCCGGTACAACCGACGGCGCCACGACCGGCGGTACCTCGACCACCGGCGGTACGAGCACAGATGGCACCAGCACTGACGGAACATCCACTGGGGCAATGGCGGACACCACAGGGGGAACGGGGACAACCCTCAACCCCTAGTTGAGTCTTTGGCCGCATCGGTATGAATCCCTCAAGTGCGGGTTGACCCCGTTTTCGGGGAGGACTACGGTCGTGGCGGGCGAAACGTGCCCCAACGAGATGACCTCCGTCATCCCGATGATTTTTGATCGTGCCCGGGGAGGACCGGCAACGTGGAGAGCAGCAACTACCTGGCAGTCATCAAGGTCGTGGGTGTGGGTGGTGGCGGATCGAACGCCGTCAACCGCATGATCGACGCGGGTGTGCGCGGCGTGGAGTTCATCGCCGTCAACACCGACGCACAGGCACTCACCGGCTGCGACGCCGACGTGAAGATCCACATCGGCGGCACGATCACCCGCGGTCTCGGCGCTGGCGCGGAGCCCCGCGTGGGCCGCGAGGCCGCTGAGGAGAGCCGGGAAGAACTGAAAGAGGCCGTCCGCGGCGCCGACATGGTGTTTGTCACCGCAGGCGAGGGTGGCGGTACCGGTACCGGGGCTGCCCCGGTCATCGCGCAGATCGCACGCGAGCAGGGCGCGCTCACGGTGGGCGTGGTCACCCGCCCATTCGCCTTCGAGGGCAAGCAGCGTTCCCGCCGCGCCGACGAGGGCATTGAGGCCCTTCGTTCGCAGGTCGACTCGGTCATCATCATCCCGAACGATCGCCTGCTCGAGGTGGTTGACCGCAACACGTCGATCGTCGACGCCTTCAACATGGCCGACGACATCCTGCGCCAGGGCGTGCAGGGCATTACCGACCTCATCACCGTGCCGGGTCTCATCAACCTCGACTTCGCCGACGTGCGCACCATCATGTCCGGCGCCGGTTCGTCGCTGATGGGCATCGGCATCGCCACGGGCGAGAACCGCGCCTCCGAGGCCGCGCGCGCCGCCATCTCGTCGCCGCTCCTTGAGACCAGCATGAAGGGCGCCACCGGAGTCATTCTCTCCATTGCCGGTACCGCAAATCTGGGCCTGTTCGAAGTGGATGAGGCCGCGAGCATCGTGCGCGAGTCGGCCGACCCCGACTGCAACGTGATCTTCGGCACCGTGGTTGACGAGAGCCTGGGCGACAACGTGCGCGTCACGGTCATCGCCACCGGCTTTGACGACGGCCACCGCGAGGCCACCAAGAAGGCCCGTGCCGAGCGCGACCGCCCGGCATTCGGTCGCTCCCCGGCCAGCGACTCGCGTCCGCCTGCGCCGCGCCGCAGCGAGGAACGCACCTCGTTCGACGTGTCGGGTGACGTGCTTGACGTGCCCTCTTTCCTGAAGGACTGAACGCACCGAGGCGGCCGGTAGGCTGCCCCGCGTGACCGACCTACAGAGGACATCGCTCTTTGACGCCCACGTGGCGGCCGGAGCCAAGATCGTGCCGTTTGCCGGGTGGGAGATGCCGGTTGAGTACGAGGGGGTGCGCGCGGAGCATCTGGCCGTGCGGTCCACCTGCGGGCTCTTCGATGTCTCACACATGGGGCAGATCGACGTGATGGGCCCCGGTTCGCGGGAGTTCCTGCAGTCGATCCTGACCAACGACATCACCCGCATCGGCCCCGGGCAGGCCCAGTACACCTTGCTGCCCGACGACAACGGTGGGGTCATCGACGACTTGCTGGTGTACGCACTGCTCGACCGCTTCCTGCTGGTGGTCAACGCCTCCAACATTGCCCCGTGCGTGGAGCGGGTCACCTCGCTTGCGCCCCAAGGCGTGACGGTGGTCAACCGCTCGCCCGAGGTGGCCATGCTTGCCCTGCAGGGGCCCGCGTGGGCGAAGGCACTCACACCCATCGCATCGCCCCAGCCGTTCTCGCTGCCCTACATGGAGGCCACCGAGGCCACCGTGGCCGGGGTGGCGTGCCTGGTGGCACGCACCGGCTACACCGGCGAGCCGGGTGTGGAGATCATGTGCCCGGCCGGTGACGCCCCTGCCATCTGGAACGCCCTCATGGCGGGGCCCGACGCGCCGGTGCCCGCGGGCCTGGCCGCCCGCGACACCCTGCGCCTTGAGATGGGCTACCCGCTGTACGGAAACGAGCTCGGGCGCGATCGCAGCCCCATCAGCGCCGGCCTCAAGTGGGCCTGCGA
>JBAXJA010000008.1:0-28408 GCA_037138115.1 Thermoleophilia bacterium
GTGGTGATCCCTGTAGTGCTCATGACCGATTCCGCCATGGGGCTGGCTGCCAGCCCGATGGCCGGATCGGTCATCAGGGCGGCGGCCAGCCGCTCGAGGCCACCCGAACCCGGCCGCAGGTCGGGCACATCGGGGAGCGATACGACGGGCGCGTTGGTACCAATGGCCAGCGCGGCAATCTCGGCCTGATCGTGACGGGCGGCCATGAGATCGGCGAGGCCAGCGGTGGCGGCTGCGCGCGCGGCGGCGCCGCCCGTACTCGTCGCCACCGCGGCGAGCGGCGCTTCGTCGGCATCCATGAACACCGACGCGCGGACCGCGTTCATCACGGCCGCGGCCACCGGCAGATCGCGCTCGCGGAGCGCCGCGACGGCCTCCACGGCCTCGCTCACAGCGAGGTCCTCGGGAATGGCCACCACCACCACTCCCGTGGCGGCGGGGTGGTGGATGACCTGCTCGATCTTCTCGGCCTGCTCCCGGATGGGCCCGGACCCGGCGAGCTCCCGTATGCGCCCGGCCACCTCGAGCAGTGCAATGCCGTGGCCGGTGGCCGGAGCATCAACGACGATGCGATCCCACACCGGGGCGTCACCCTTTACGGCGGTGGCCAGATCCCAGATCTTGCCCACCGTCACCAATTCCGACAGGCCCGGCGCCGCCTGAGCCACCTGATGGAAGGCCCGGCTGCGCACCATCAGCTCCACGAGCGGGCGCATGGGCAGTTGCCGGGCCAGATACTCCTCGGTGGCCTTCTCCGAGTCGATGGACAGTGTCGCGAGGCCGGGCCGTACCTCGTGCGGCACGCCGCCGACCGCCGGCGCGACGCCAAACAGCACTTCGGTGCGCCGCTCCGATGCCACCTCAATGAGGAGCGTGCGCTTGCCGGCATCGGCGAGCCCCAGCGCCATCGCGCTGGCGACGGTGGTCTTTCCCGCGCCGCCCTTACCCAAAACGAACACGAGGCGGCGGTCGAGAATCGGCGGGCTGGTCATCCTGTTCACCCTACCCCGCGGCGATGGTGCTCCCGATCACGCCGGACATGATGGGGACCACCGTCCCTCCCACCTCAAGCGTCACCGGCGCGCCGTCGGTGATCCCGACAATCACGCGCACCTTCCCGGGGCGCCCCATCGAGTGCCCCTGGCGTATCTCGAGATGCAGCAGGCCGTTCTCGCCGTGGCCGGCACATGTGAGTGCGGCCCCGAGCGCCCCCGCCGCGCTTCCGGTCACCGGGTCCTCGGGAATGCCGATGGGGGCAGCGAAGTGGCGAACCTCAGCGGTGATGCGGCCCGGGGATGAATCGACGACGCGGTACGCGCTGACACCGGCCCAGCCATCCCGCATACCGAGCGCCAGCAGGGCATCGTGGTCGGGACGGAGTGCATGTGGGTCGTCGACGGCGAGCATTGCCTGCGGAAGGCCCGCGTGCCAGATGGGTGTGGTGCCCGTGCCCGTCGTGCCCAGTGCCGCTGCGAGTTCGTCTGCATCAACGTCGGCAATGTGCCGCGGTGCGGGAGGCACCACGAAGGCCTCGCTCGCGCGGATGGCGACCGCCACGTCGCCACCGGGGGCACGCAGCACCGCGCGGTCGGCGATCCATTCCTGATGGTGCAGCACCCATGCCGCTCCCACCAGCGGGTGCCCCGCCATGGGGATCTCCGTGGTGGGAGTGAAGATGCGCAACGCCGGCTCCAGTGCGCGCTGCGCGAACACGGTCTCGGAGAGCCCCAGTTCGGCTGCCATTGCCTGCATGCGCGCGTTATCCCACGGCGCCTCACACAGAATGACGGCGAGGGGGTTGCCTGTGAGCGGTCTGGTGGCGAACACGTCAACCCAGTGGATCTCGGCCGACGCGGTGTGGGTGGATGGGTGCATGGCGGTAGTCTCCCGATCCGTGATCTCTTCTGCCACCACCATTGAATGCGCCGCCGTGGCGCAGGGGGCCTAGGGCATGGGCTGGGTTGTCGGCGGCTCGGCCATCGCAATGGGCGCACTCATTGTGGTGGGGCTGGCCTTTGCGGTGGTGCGTGGGCTCATTCTGCGCCGCCGGGTGAAGTCGGCATCACGTCAGATCACTCCGCTGGCCGAGGGCATCAGCGCAGGCATGCGCGATATCGACGCCGGTGTGGCCCGCGCTCAGGCCGGTGCTGACGAACTGTCACGCGAGATCGAGGAGCTCCGGGTGTCGGTGGCCGAGCTCCAGGTGATCGGCCATCACGCATCCATCGCCTTTGCCGCGCTCCGGGGTCCCGTTGGGTGGCTTGCGGGCATTCGCGCACTCGTCAAGTTTCGCGCGCGATGACCGTGCGGGCCGCCGTCCTGGACGTCGGCTCCAATTCGGTCCGTCTGCTGCTGCTCGAGCGGCTGACCGCCGACGGCGCGGTGGGGCAGCGCGTGGGCACGGTGACCGGCCTGCGCCGTGGTGCGCTCCCCGATGGATCAGTGTGCGCTGACGCGCTCGCGCGCCTCGAGGCCTGTGTTGCCGACTACGCCGAGCGCATCGCAGTGGCGGGATCCCCACCCGTCGTGGCGGTCGGCACAGCCGCGGTGCGCGAGGCCCCGAACCATGGCGCCATTGAGGATGTATTCCGGAGGCACCTGGGGAGCTCGCTCACCATCGTGACGGGCGAGCAGGAGGCCACGCTGGCCTTTACGGGCGCCCGTATGGCGTTGCCCCCAGATGCCGGTCCCTGCCGCGTGATCGACATCGGCGGTGCCAGTACCGAGGTGGTGGAGGGGGATGCCAGTGGTCCACGGAATCTGGTGAGCCTGCCGTTGGGTGTGGTGCGCGATATCGACAAGTCGATTGACGAGGCGCACGACACGGCTGAGCGACTGGTGGCCGCGGCCACCAGGGGCTTCGCATCTGAGGGTCCGGTTGTTGGACTGGCCGGAACCGTGACCCAGGCCGCCGCCCTGTGCGCCGGGTTCTACGATCCGCAGCGAATCCACCGGATGCACCTCTCGCGCAGCGATATCGAAGCGGCGCTCGGCAGTGCATCTGCGCTCGATCTGCCCGCACGAAGACGCATGCCCGGGATGCACCCGGACCGCGCCGATGTCATCGTCAACGGCATGGCGATCCTGCTGGGAGCCATGTCGGCCCTCGGCGTTGCTGAGGTGATCGTGTCGGAGCGTGACCTGCTGGATGGCATCGCGGCAGATCCCCGCCTCGTTCCCGTGGCCCGCACGGCATAGACTCACGCCTATGAGCACCGAGGCCCGGGATACGAAAGGTGAGACGGTCACATCCGTTGGCGGACCCGGCGGCCGCGTGGCCAGCGTGGGGGAGCCGCGCGACACCCAGCGCATGATGTTCTCGAAGGGCGAGAACACCCGGTTCCTCAGGTTTCAGCAGGTACTCGACAAGTGGCCATTACTCCCCGAGGACTGGGCGCGGATGGTCGAGGACACCCGCGTGTCGGCAGTGGATCGCACGCCCGGCGCCGCCACGTTCGGGCGCTAGTCACCTCGGGAGTCGGGCCGGAGTGGCGGAACTGGTAGACGCGGGGGACTTAAAATCCCCGGCCCTTCGGGGCGTGCGGGTTCGAGTCCCGCCTCCGGCATTCAGCGCGTGGTGGACGAATGTCACCCGGCAGTCCGGCTGACGACCGCGCTCGAGTCTAGCGTTGGCGCGGCAAACCCCTTTTCGCGATCAGGAGTCATAAAATGGCCTCACGTCGTCTTCTCACTGCAGTTGCCGCCGGCGTTGCAGCAACCGCGCTCATCGGGTCGGCTGGTGCCCTTGGCGCCGGCTCCCAGACCGTCTCCTGCAAGGGCGGTGCCAGTCAGTGCACGGCCAAGGTGTCGCTTGCGGGCGGGGCCAGTAACAAGGCCATCACCGTACGGCTGACCGACACCAATCTGCACCTGGCCTCGAAGTCCGCTCCCAAGGTGGACAAGGGCGCGTACACCATGAGCAAGGGCAAGTACACGATGGGCGGCTCGATGTACACGTTCACGCTCAACGCCGTGGGCTCGATTCCCAAGGGCACGATGTTGACGCTCGTCTTCAAGGCGAAGTAGCCCCACCCCAACCGTTCCATGACCTGGAGGTCGAATATGACGGCACGCCGTCTTCTTACCCTTGCCGCGGCCGGTGCCGCGGCCACCACGCTTGTGTTCACTGGCTGCGGTGGGTCATCAGACCCCGCGGCATCCACGGCCGACACGGCCGCCGCTGCGTCAACTGCGGCCGCTGACACCACTGCCACGACGGACACCACATCCACCAGCGGAACCGCGAAGCAGGTGGACTGCGTGGGCGCCGAGGAGGCATGCTCGGTGAAGATCCCGATCGGCGGCGGCGTAAGCAATCAGGCGTACGAGGTGGCCCTCACGGGCACGAACCTCGGCGAGCCCACCATCACGCCGGACACGGCCACCGACAAGGGCGCCTACGACCTGAGCGACGCGACGTTCACCACCGGCGGGTCGATCTACTCGTTCACGCTCAACTCGGTGCAGTCACTCCCCGAGGGCGCATACATCACGCTCAACTTCGCCACCAAGAAGTAGGGACGAGGAGCGATATGACTCTCCCACCTGCCGTCCACTTCGGACGGCAGGTGGGAAAAGGTCACATATTCAGCCGGCGACCGAGCGCTTAAGCTGCGCGCCTGCCGAGAAACGCGGCACAGTGCGAGCCGAGATCTGGATCTTGCTGCCGGGATTACGTGGATCAACACCTTCACGTGCTGCACGGTGCGAAACCGAGAACTTGCCGAAACCGGAGAACTGAACCTCGTCTCCGGACTTGAGAGCGAGCTCGATCTCATCGAGAACGGCCTGCACGGCACGGGTCGCCTGATCATTCGTGAGGTCAGCGGTACGTGCGACGCGCTTGACGAAGTCGGCCTTGGTCATGGGTCTCCTTGCTTCAGGGCCCTCCGGGCGGAGGCTGCAGCGCTTGCTGCGGAGTAATTTCGAAGGTAGCAACGCGCTCGGACGTATCTCCCATCAGAAAGCCACTTTGTGATCTTGAGCAGGGAATACGCGCGACTTGAGGTCGCGCTCCCGGCACCGGGCCTGGCCGCGGTGCGATTTGTCCCGCGGGGCGAGGGATCCGGCCGTGGGGTGCCCGCTGACCGCCTTGACCTCACGCTCGGCCTCATGGCGTGGACGGTGCACCGCATGCACGAGGACCACGGTCCCGCATTCGGGGAGGCCGTCAAGCGTCTGGCATCGGCCATTGCCGACAGTGTCGACGGGTCGATTCCCGAGGGCATCCTGCGGGCATCTGGCCGGGGCGCGGCACCGATGGAGGTGCGCTTTACCGATTGGCCATCCGCACGTGGGGGCACGCGCGTACGGGGGGTGCTCACCCGATCGGCCGTCGGCCCGGTCACCGTGCTGAAGTCGCCTCCCCAGTCGCCACAGGTCCTCGGGCTGGCAGCGTTGGTGGCTGGCGCGTGGGACGCCCGGCAGGAGGATGCCCATGGGCGCCTCGCGTTGGCACTGGCCATGGAGGGCATGCTCGCCTGGTACCGGGAGGCCCATCGCATGACCCCGCCCCGCCAGGCGGTGGAGGCGGCACGCATGCACGCCATCGACCGCCTCGAGGCCGCTGGCCGGGAAATCCCCCCGGCGCTGGGGTAGCCGCCCGGGTCAGTCCTCGCTGGCGCGCATCGTCTCGGCGGTCTCTGAGATTGCGGCGACGACCTCTTCGTTGGCGAGGGTGCTGACATCACCCAGGTTGCGCTGTTCGGATACATCCCGGAGCAGTCGCCGCATGATCTTTCCCGACCGCGTCTTGGGCAGGTCGGGGGTGAGCACGATGGACTTGGGCTTGGCAATGGCACCGATGCGCAGGGCCACGTGATCACGAAGCTCGGCGATGAGGGCGTCGTTCCCCTCGAACCCGTCGCGAAGCGTCACGAATGCCGCGACGGCCTCGCCGGTGAGCGGGTCGGACCGACCGATAACCGCGGCCTCGGCGACCGCCGGATGCTCCACCAGCGCGCTCTCGATCTCGATGGTGGACAGGCGGTGCCCCGACACATTCATGACGTCGTCGATGCGGCCGAGCAGCCACAGATCCCCGTCGGCATCCTGGCGGCACCCGTCTCCCGCCAGATACTTGCCGGGGAAGCGGGCCCAATAGGTGGAGATGTACCGCTCGTCATCGCCCAGGATGGTTCGGAGCATTGACGGCCATGGGTGGGCGAGCACCAGATAGCCGCCCTGCCCAGCGGGGACGGGGTTGCCATCCTCGCCCAGAATCTCGGCGCGGAGTCCCGGAAGCGTCTTGCCTGCCGATCCCGGCTTGAGGGCGTCAAGCCCGGGCAGCGGGCTGATCATGATGCTGCCGGTCTCGGTCTGCCACCAGGTATCCACGATGGGCGCGGCGCCTCCGCCGATGTGCGTGCGGTACCACTCCCACGCCTCGGGATTGATGGGCTCACCCACACTGCCGAGCAGTCGGATGTGCGAGAGGTCATGCCCGGCCGGCGCCTGATCGCCCCACTTCATAAACATGCGGATGGCGGTGGGGGCCAGGTACAGGATTGTGACCCCGTACCGACTGGCGATGTCCCACAGGCGGTCCTGGCCGGGGTACCCGGGTGCGCCCTCGTACATGACGCTTGTGGCGCCGTTGGCGAGGGGCCCGTACACGATGTACGAATGGCCGGTGATCCAGCCGATGTCGGCCGCGCACCAGTACACGTCGTCGTCGCGCAGGTCGAACACATTCGCGTGCGTGGATGCCACACCCGTGAGGTATCCGCCGCTTGTGTGGACGATTCCCTTCGGCTTTCCGGTGCTTCCCGAGGTGTAGAGCGCAAACAGCATCTGCTCGGCATCCATCGGCTGGGCCACGTGCTCGGGCGATGCCGCCGCCTCGAGGTCGTGGAACCACAGATCGCGCCCCGGCGTCCATTTGGTGTCGCCACCGGTCCTGCGCACCACCACGGAGTGGAGCACGCCCGGGGCCCGCTCGAGCGCGCCATCCGCGTTGGCCTTGAGTGGGATCGTCTTGCCCCCGCGCCACCCCTCATCCTGGGTGATGAGCACGGTGGCCCCGAAATCGACCATGCGCTCGCCGAGGGCCTCTGCTGAGAACCCACCGAACACCACGGTATGTGCGGCACCGAGGCGTGCGCAGGCCAGCATGGCGATGGGCAGTTCGGGGACCATGCCCATGTAGATGGCCACGCGACCGCCCACGCCCACGCCGAGGTCCGTCAGGGCGTTTGCGAAGCGGCACACCCGGGCGTGCAGGTCGCGGTAGGTGAGGGTGATGGTGTCGCCCGGCTCGCCCTCCCAGTGGATGGCCACCTTGTCGCCGCGCTCGGCGAGATGGCGATCGAGGCAGTTGGCGGCGATGTTGAGCGTGCCGCCCGTAAACCATCGGTAGAACGGCGCGTCATCGTCGTCCAGGGCCCTGGTCCAGGGGGTGTCCCATGTAAGGCGCCGCGCCTGGTCTTCCCACCAGGCGATGGGGTCGGCATCGGCCTTCTCGACCACGCTGCGGTCGTTGATGCGCGCGGCGGCGGCAAAAGCGGCGGGCGGCGGGTACTGCGCACCATCGGCCTGAAGGTTGCTGATTGCCGGGCCGGACTCGCTCATGTGATGCTCCTGGCGCAGGGGAATCGGGATGACGCTGGCTAGTGTACGCGCGGCCCACCCGCCGCCGGGGTGGTGCATGATTCGATCATGGAGTCCCACGTGGAGTTGATGCAGGGCCAAGACATGATCTGGACCGGCCACCCGACGCGGAAGGGCGCGCTGGGCTGGTACGTGCGCGCCGGGCAGGGCACGCGCCCCGATCGGGTGCAGAACCTCAACACATTCCAGTCGCCGGTGGAGCGTGTGCTCAACGTGGGCGACCTCGACTTTGACACCGCGGGAGAGTGCCGGGGCACGTTCTGCTTCAGCGGTGTGGCCCATCTGCATGACATCGCCGTACGTGTCCAGCAACACCTGGCGGGGTATCGGCCGGTGGGGACGCCGTGATCCCGAAGCACGCATCCGGCCCACGGGGCGCGGCGGGGACGGGCGGCCGCGACGTGCGCCACCGGGAGGTACTGGCCCACTGGCCGGTGCTGCAGGAGCCGTGGGCCCGGGATGTGGAGGATCACCGGACGAGAGTTGAAGAATCGTCCACCCCCCAGGCTCCACCAGCGAGCATCAATGCGGTGGATGCGGGGGTCACGCCGCTTGAGGCCATCAACCGGGCCCTCGGACTCCCTGATGACGATGGAACCCACGAGCCCAGCCACCGCCCCGTGGCCGGCTGAACCGGATCAGCCGGAGGGTGCCGAGGGCGTCTCCGCCCCAGGCGTACCCGGTGCCACGCCGATCACCTTGGGCGGGGCGAGATACACGGTGGTGAAGGTGTCGTCGCTGAGAAGCTCCGACCCCTTGAAGACCTTGCGGGTGATGTCCACCGAGTAGCCCCGGTCACCCGACGTGATCTCCTGTTGCTGTCCAGTGGGGACGCCCTCGGTGGCCACGTAACGGGTCTTGGGCTTTGTGAAGTCGTACGGGTTGCCGGTGCTCTCCTCGACCTTGCGGTCAAATGAGGTGGAGTAGATGGTGACCGTGATGCTGTCGGTGGAATTGGACACCCGCACGAGTGCCGAGGCGTCCCAGTCGTTGGTGACGACCAGATCGGGAATGGGCCACGAGATGGTGGCCTCGCGACCCAGCGGATAGCGGTCGATGTAGAGCTGGTGGGCGGTGTGCTGGTTCAACTCGAAGCCGGCGAAGAATGCTGCGTTGAACAACGTGGTGGCCACCTGCGACACGCCGCCGCCGATGGAGTCCACGTGCAGGCCATCGGCCAGCATGGGGGCAGCCACAAAACCCCGCTCCACGGTGCGCTCGCCCAGCGCCTGGTTGAGCGACAGGCGCCCATGCGGCGGAATGATTGTGCCGTTCAGGATCTGCGAGGCCCGTCGGATGTTGGTGACCCGTGGCTCGCCGGGGGAGTACGGGGTCATGAACGAGCCCACCTCCTCCTTGATACCGAGCGACTGTGCCTTCTCGGTGGAGAACACGGGGTTGTCGTCCACATACGTGGATTCCACAGGCCGGTCCTCACCCATCAGGCCATCGGCCACCTGCTTGCCATCCACCAGGCGGCCATCCTTGGACGGCACCACGACCACCTGCGTGCCCCGCACCTCGAAGCGTGCCGGGGCCGGGATCACGGAGGTCGCCGGGTAGGCGGCAATCAGCGGTTTGCGCAGGTCGGCCCCCGACAGCGAGAGCCCCTTTGGGCCGAAGTGGAATGCCGCTGCCACCCCGGCGCGGTCGAGTGTGGCCTGGATGCCGTCCACCGATACCTGGGTGCCGCGCTGCAGAACCTGCTGCGCCTGGCGGACCTGCGCGTCTGCGGCATCGGTGGTGAGCGTTGGTCGCGTTGTGCGAACCGGCAACTGTAGGTGGGACGGCAGACTGGACAGGTCGCCGGACACCATCTGCTTGAGGCGTGAGCGGTCGAGCGCGCGTCCGTCGGCCTGAGGCGTGACGGTGAACTGGGCACCCTGCACCTGCACACGCGCATTCTGTTCGGGCCGGTCCACCTGCGTGGCGACGTCGGCCACCCATGCGTCAACCGCGCCCTTGCGGTACGTCACTGGCAGGGGGGAGGTGATGGGGGCGGCACCCGTGACGGCGCGGAATCCGCGGGTCAGGCGCCCGGGCGATTGGTCCGCCGCAGTCGTCTTTGCGGCCTCCACGTTGGCGGTTGCGCCGAGGTCGGATGGGCGCATGACGCCCAGCACACCACCGTCAACATCGAGGTTGACGAGACGTTCGGTGAGCGCCTTCCCCCGCGCCGTGAGCGCGGTGGTCACCTGCGCCTCGTCCTGGCCCATGTCCACGCCTGCCACCACGACCTGCGGTGCCACGCCACCGCCACCGCCGGCGATGAGCAGGATGATGCCGACGAGGGCCACAGCCGCCACTCCGCCGCCGACGAACTTCGCACGCCGGCCTGAGGGTCTGCGGGCGGGTCGCGGTCGCGACGCGGAACGTGACGATGAGGCCTCAGCGCGCCGACGGGCCGGGCGGCTGTCCTCGCCCGGTGGCCGGGGATTGGTCATTGCAGAACGCGCTGGAGCGCGCAACTGGGTGATGTACGGGTGCTGGTCATGCGTCCTCGGGTGTGCCCGGGATGCCCGGTGCGCGGCTGATCCACCTCGCCGCGGCGGCCGCAGGGGCAACGATGGCGAGCCCACCGGCGATGTCGGCGAGGAAGTGATTCCCCGTAACGACGACGGTGGTGGCGACCGCGAGAGGATATGCCACGGCGGCGGCGCGAAGCGACGGCCGGGTCGTGGCCGACCAGATGGTCCACGCAACGACCGGCGCCATCCCCACGTGCAGCGAGGGCATGGCTGCAACCGGGTGGTACACGAGGCGCACGATGGGGTGATCCATGGGGATGACCCCATCCGACACGGAGTCTTCGATACCGATGCCCGGCACCATCCGCGGCGGTGCCACGGGCTGACGCGCATACCAGGCGACGCCTCCCGACCAGGCGATGATGGCCAGCGTGCGGATGGCCGGGTAGGCATGGGGAAGACGTCGGTAGGCCAGGCGAAGGGTGAGGGGAAGCACCACCAGCTGGCTGGAGAGGTAGGCGGTGCCCCAGATGCGGCGCGACCAGGTACCCCGAAGGACGAGGCGTTGCATGGCTGGCTCCACGAACACGCCGAGCCGTTTCTCGAGCTCCACGATGCGCCGCGCATTGCGGATGCCCTCATCGATACTGCCGCCCGTGCGGGCCTTGGCCAGGTTATAGGCGAGGAGGGCCCCCACCCCGATGGCGGCCTCCACCACCGGGCCATGGCGCCGGGCGGCGAGGGCCCGCACTCCGGCGATCAGCCCGCGTCGCCGGGTCATGCCCATGCGAGGGTGGTGTGCAGGGCGTTCACGGCGGTGAGCCCGCTGCGCACGGCTCCCTCCATCGTGGCGGGCCAGCCGGTGGCGGTCCAGTTGCCGGCGAGCACCAGGCCCTGAACCGGGGTGATGGCGCCGGGGCGGCGCGAGGCCTGTCCCGGTGAGGGGGCGAAGGTGGCGCGGGCATCCTTGACCACGGCCCAATCGCTGAGCACCGCCTTGCCGGCGGCCGGCAGCAGCACGCGGATCTCACGGTCCATCTGCTCGGCCAGTACCGGTCGCGGCACGCCCATCTCTGTGTGGGCGCCCGAGATCGACAGGGCCAGGTGTTGCCCCGGGACACCCTCCCCCGTGATGGCGGTGCGGTCGAACATCCACTGGACCGGGCTGTCCACCACGGCGAGCACGGGCTGGGGCATCACCGGACGGTCATACCAGAGGTGCACGTTGACGATGGGCGACTCTCCCAGCTCGGGATCAGTGGGCAGGGCATCTGGTGCCACGTCCCGTGCCCGCCCAGGCGGAAGGGCAAGGATTACTGCATCGGCCGCTATCTCCCTGCCGTCGTCGAGGGTGACGCCGGTGCCGTGGGCCCGGATGACCGCGTGACCTGTGAGCACCTCGCCCCCCGTGCGCGTGAGATGCCGCCGGGTGGGGGCATCGATCAGATGCGAGAGACCGACCAGGGACCAGCCGATGGCCGACCCGCCGCGCGTTCGCATGAGCCCCTCCGTAAGCACGAACGTGGCCAGGGCGGCGGACACACGGTCGCTTCGGTCGTTGCAGGTGGGCAGCACGAGGAGGTCCCAGAAGCGCTCGATGGAGGCGTCACCCTGACCGTGCCCGCGAAGCCAGTCGCCAAACGTGACGTCGTCCAGTCCGGCACGCCCCGTGGGGCCGAGTGCGACGATGGCGAACAGTGCCCGCAGCGCGCTCGCCCGCTCACCCGTGGACAACAATCCGAACCGGGCGAACGAGGGGCCCATGTGCAGGGGAGGGGGCAGCCGGGCCGCGGTGAGCACGCCATGGGTTCCCGAACGGTCGCGCACGGCGACCTCGAGAGCGGGCTGCATGGTGGTGAGCCCGAGCGAGCCCAACCGGTCGAGGAGTGCCATGTAGGCAGTGCAACAGCCCAGGTGCACGTGCTGGCCGTTGTCGATCTCGATACCGGTGCGGGGCTCGGTAAAGCTGAACGCCTTGCCGCCCAGAAATGGACGGCGTTCGACCAGCGTGACCCGCGCACCGCAGGCGGTCGCCTCGACCGCCGCCGCGATGCCTGCGAGACCGCCTCCCGCGACCACCACGTGAGCGCCGGCGAGGCTCACCGCCGCCTCGCGGTGAATGCCCTGCCAATCGACCGGGCCATGAGAAACATCTTTCGACGCCCCGAGAGCGATATGCGACCACGCGTGTAGTCGTAGCCCCCATCGGTGATGCGCACGAGGATGTCGCCGTAGAGGGCCGCGAGCATGCTCACGCACATACGGGCGCGCAGGTCGAGCAGGGGGATGAGGCGATCGCCGCGCGAGAAGTAGTCGCGGGCCCGGTCTCCCTGTATCTGCATGAGGCGGTACATCGGAGGGCCCATTCGATCAGCCAGAATATCGGTCTCGCTCACGCCACATGCCGCCATCTCATCGGCGGGAAGGTAGATGCGGTCGCGCAGGGCGTCCTCCTGGACGTCGCGCATGATGTTGACCACCTGCATGGCCACCCCGAGGTCCTCTGCGTGATGGACGGCAATGGGATCGCGGAACCCGAACACATGGAGCGACAGCACACCCACTGCGCCGGCCACGCGATCGCAGTAGCCCTTGAGTGTCGGCCAGTCGGCGTAGCGATCGATGGCCAGGTCCATCTCCACGCCATCCACAAGGGCGTCCATGGGCGCACGTGGGATGCCGAATCGGCGGACGGCGTCGGCCAGCGCGATGAGCACGGGGTCATCGGCAGGCACGTCACCGTCGTACATCTGGGCCACCTCATCGCGACGCGCTGCGACGGCAGCGAGCTTGGCGCCCATGTCGAGAACCCCATCCACGGAGTCGTCGCACAGGCGACTGAAGGCGTAGAGCGCGTGGATGCCGCGACGGCGGGTGCGTGGCAGCAGGATGAAGCCGAAGTAGAAGTTGCGGGCCTCGGTACGCGTGATCTGGGTGCAGCGGTCGTAGGCCTCGTCCACGTTCATCGCACGCCCCGCACGGCACCTACCAGCACCGCCCCGGCCATGCGCGCCCGACCGGATCTGCCCGGTGCCGGGCGCCTGGCGATGGTGTCGAACCCCTGACGCGCAATGGCGTCACACACCCACAGCCCGCCCGAGGTGAACATGGCGATGTCCGGGCGCACCCGGCGAGGCACCTCGGCGCGGAGCGGTGCCCCCTCAATGAGGAGGGCACGGGCGCGCCATACCTCCATACGGATGAGCTCGCGCATAGCCGGCGATGCCTGATGCTCACGCAGGTCGTCCACGGTCACACCGAAGATCGCCATGTCTTCGGCGGGCAGGTACACACGATCGCGCTCGTCGAGATCGCGGCGGATGTCCTGCCAGAAGTTGACCAGCTGAAGGCCCGCGCATGTGGCATCGGAGAGGTGTTCGCAGCGGGGGTCATGGATACCCAGCACTCCGAGCACCATGCGACCCACCGGGATGGCGGAGTGGCGGCAGTACTCGATGAGGTCGTCGTGGGTCTGCCACCGCGAGATGCGCTGATCCATGCGATTGGCCTCGATGAGCGCACGGAATGGCTCGGGGTCGAGGCGGCGTCGGCGCACCACACCCTGCAGCGCCAGCAGCACCGGGTCATGGGGCGCGCCTCCCCAGCAGCGCAGCAGGTCGTCTTCCCACGCATCGAGCATGGCCACGCGCGCATCGCGCGTGGCGTCGCCCGCATCGCCGATGTCGTCGGTCACGCGGCAGTACGCGTAGATGGTGCGCATGTCCGCACGCACATCACGCGGTGCGAGCATGAACGCGACCGGGAAGTTCTCGTCGTGGCCGCGCGCGATCTCCTCGGCGTGCGCCCGGGCGCCGGCATCGCCTGCGCCCCCGGTCATGCCTGCATCCGCGTGGCGTAGCGCCCGAGCGCCGTCACCGGGAAGTACAGGCGGTAGTAGTGGTACTTGATCATGAAGTCGAGCGGGAACCCGGTTCCGGTAAAGGCATCCTCGTCCCATCCGCCATCGGCGCGCTGGGTGTCCACCAGCCAGCGCGCACCGGAATCGGCGGCCTCACTTCCGGGGTCGCCGTCCATGAGTCCGAGGAGCGCCCAGGCCGTCTGCGACGCGGTGGAGTCGCCGCGGCCCACCCAGTCCGGGTCGGCGTAACTGCGGACGTCCTCGCCCCAGCCGCCATCATCGTTCTGGTGCTCCTTCAACCAGTGCACGGCGGCCCTGATGCATGGGTCGTCGGGGCGCAGGCCGCAGCGGATGAGCGCGGGCACCACGGCACCGGTGCCGTACACGTGGTTGACGCCCCAGCGACCCCACCACGATCCGTCGGCGCGCTGCGTGCGGCGCAGGTACTTGATGCCCGAACGGATTGCCGGGTGTCCCGTGGGCACGCCGCACTCGACAAGCGCCTCGAGGACGTGTGCGGAGACGTCTTCGGTGGGGGGGTCCACAACCTCACCGAAGTCGCACACCGGGAACTGGGTGATGAGCGAGCTCGTGTTGTCGACGTCGAACGATCCCCAGCCGCCACCCTTGCTCTGCATGGCCAGAAGCCAGTCCACGCCACGACGGATGGCGTGGTCGTGGCGGGGTACGCCGGCATGGAGCAGTGCCATGAGTACCTCGGCGGTGTCATCGGTGTCGGGGTACCACTCGTTGTGGAACTCAAAGCTCCACCCACCCGCCTCGCCCCTGCGCGGAATACGCCGCCAGTCCCCTTCGCGGGTGACCTCACGGGCCAGGAGCCAGTCGCGCGCCCGCGCGAGGGCATCGTCGTCATCCCCGGTTCCCGACTCCGCCAGTGCAATGGCCGCCAGCGCCGTATCCCACACGGGGGAGAGACACGACTGCATGCGCACGCGGCCCTCGCGATGCTGCAGGAAGGTGGAGAAGCCGTCGATGGCGCGCGTGATAACCGGATGGTCCAGCGGCATGCCGAGTGCGTGCAGGGCGAAGATGGAATACACCCACGGGGGCTGGATGCCAGCCCAGGAGCCATCGGCCTCCTGGCGGTCAAGGATCCATTCGCGGATGCGGTGCTCGGATGCCCGACGCAGGGGCCCGAAGGGCTTTCGGTTGTAGCGACGGGCCAGCGGCATAAGCCGGGTCATCATTTTGGTGAGCGTGCCCGGGGTACGGGGCGGCGGTCCGTGGACGCTGCCGGGTGCCTCAAGGTAGAGCTCGTCGAGCGAGGGGTCCTGTGGGTACGTGGGGTTTCGCGACAGCACCACCAGGAGGGGCACGAATGTGCCTCGGGCCCACGATGCAAAGCGGTACACCGAGATGGGCGCCCGGGGGGGCAACATCATCAACTCGGGCGGCGCGGCGGGCAGTGAATCCCATGGGTGCTTGCCCAGCACAGCGAGCCACAGGCGGGTGAAGAACCGGGTCTGGTTGGCGCCACCCAGCGCACGCGCGCAATCGCGGGCGCGCACCATGGGCTCCGCATCGGCGGGAATGCCGGCAAGGCGCAGGGCGTACCAGGCCTCGACCGTGATGGACAGATCGGCCGGGCCGCCGAACCACACCGGCCAGCCACCGTCTTCGCCCTGGGTCGCCAGGAGTTCTGCAGCGATGCCCTTGCGGTCGGATTCGCTGGCGATGTTGAGCGCCTCGAGGAGAAACAGCTGCTCGGCGGTGATGGACGCGTTGCTCTCGAGCTCGCCCCACCAGTAGCCATCAGGCTCCTGCAGGTCGCGCAGGTGGCGGGCGCCATGATCGGCGGCCAGGCGAACTGCGCCGTGCAACTCGCCTCCGGCGAGCCGGGTGGTGGTCACGCGGCATCCGCAAGTGCACGGGTGACGGCCGGCACGAGTCCGCGACGCGCGGCGCTTGCGCCGCGGGCGAGTCGCACCCAGGCGGGAATCGCGCCCGGGTGGATGATGAGGCGTCCGGCCATACGCATGGCGTGCACGTTCCCGGCATCGTCCACGACTCCGGCGAGGTCGGGCAGCCGGTCTCCCGTGCGGTCGGTGACGGCACGGATGGCGGCGAACGGCACGCCAGCCCGGGCACACGCCCGCGCCGCTCCCGAACTTTCCATATCGACAGCGAGACCCTTGAGCGCGGCGCGCAGCGCGGGGTCGGCCACCACGTGGTCGGTGGTCACCAGCGTGCCGCCGCGTCGGCCGGCTCCACTCGCGAGGGCCGCGTCGCACTCCCATTCCTCGCCAGTGAGGGCGTCGCGCACCCGTTCGGGCACAACGACATCACCTACCGAGAGTGATGGGTCGAGCGCACCGCAGAAGCCAACCGAGATGGCGGCGCACGCGCCACCATCGATGGCTGCTGTCGCGTGGCGCTCGGCCGTGGCCGGCCCCATTCCCATCACGACGATCCGCACCTGTGGTCCGGCCAGCCGTCGGAGCATGCGCTCCTCGGCAGGCACAGCGCACAGCAGCGCCACGACACCCCGACTCATCAGGAGCACCCGTCCGCGTCAGCCACGCGCAAGCGCGAGCAGATCCTTGGGGCTCGAGAACGCATCGAGGATGGTTGACGCCTCGTAGCCACAGTGCATGAGGCAGTTGGCGCAGCGGGGATCGCGGTCGGTGCCGTACGCCTCCCAGTCGGTGTCCTCGAAGAGCTCCTTGATGGTGTCCACGTGCTTGTCGGCGAGCATGTAGCAGGGAGAGCGCCAGCCCTGAACGGTGTAGGTGGGCATGCTCCAGGCGGAGCAGCGGTATTCGCGCTTGCCCTGCAGAAACTCGTGAAACAGCGGGTTGTTGTAGAAGGGGATGTCCAGACCCTCGCAGCGCGCGTGGACCTCGCTGTACAGCTCCTGCGCCTCGGTGCGGGCCAGGAACTGATCCTGATCGGTGACCGACGCGTAATCGAATCCGGGTGAGGTGATGCAGCCCTCCACGCCCATGTCCTTGAGGTACACGAACAGGTCGACGTACTCCTGTGGCTGCGTGCCGCGGAAGATGGTGGTGTTGGTGCACACCCGGTACCCGCGGGCGATGGCCTCGCGCATGTGGGCCGTGGCCTTCTTGAACACGCCCGCGCGGTCGACCGCGTGGTCGTGCACCGATTCCATGCCGTCGATATGCACCACGAAGGCGAAACGCTTCTGCGCCGTGATCTTCTCGAACGCGCGATTCATGAGGATGCCGTTGGTGCACAGGTACACGAAGCGCCCCTGATCGATGATGCCCTGAACGATCTCGCCGATCTGCTTGTGGATGAGCGGCTCGCCACCGGGAATGTTGACGATGGGCGCACCGCAGTCCTTGGCGGCCTGCAGGCACTGCTCCACCGTGAGGCGCTTGTCGAAGACGTCCTTGTACTCCTGGATGCGACCGCATCCGTTGCAGGCCAGATTGCACAGCTCAAGCGGCTCCAGCATCAGCGTGAAGGGGAACATCTCTTTGCGCTCCAGCAGGTGCTTCTTGGCGATGTACGTCGCCATTCCAAGTTCGAGCGAAACGGGACGTCGGGGCACTGGCGGCCTCCTGAGCGATCAACGGGGTGCTACGGCTCCGTCAAGGTATCCCACCGTGCGGTCGTGGGCCACCCGGATCCTCCGCGAATCGCTAGCTCTGGCGGGTGAAGGCGGTGTCGGCGATGCCAGCAAGATCATCGACTTGCCCATCAACCCCATCAAGCAGTCCGATTGCCCTGGCGTGTGACTCTGCGGCGAGTTCCCGCGCGCGCTCCATTCCGTGCAGGCTCACGTAGGTGACCTTGCCAAGACGCTCGTCGGTGCCGACCGCCTTTCCGAGTTCCTCCTCGGACCCGGCGACGTCGAGGATGTCGTCCACGATCTGAAAGAGCAGACCCAGTTCACGGGCGAAGGCGCGGTATGCGGCGTCCTGTGCTGCTGGCGGCGGGGCGAGCACGAGTGCCACATGTACTGCCGCAGCCATGAGGCGACCGGTCTTGAGGGCATGCACGCGGGCGAGGGCATCGGCCGATGAGCCGCCGGCATCCTCGATGTCGAGGTACTGCCCGCCCACCATGCCAACCACGCCGGTGGCGCGGCTGATCTCGCCGAGGATTCCCACCTGCACGGCGGGGCCGCCCCCCTGCCCCTCACACACGAGTCGGACGCCCTCGGCGAACAGGGCGTCACCGGCGAGAATTGCCACGTCGTCGCCGTACACCACATGGCACGTGGGCGTACCCCGACGCAGGTCGTCGTCATCCATTGCGGGCAGGTCATCGTGAATGAGCGAGTAGGTGTGGATGAGCTCGATTGCGGCCGCGGCGGGCATGATCTCGTCGGGATCCCGGCCGAGTGCCTGGCAGGTGGCCAGTGCCAGTACCGGACGGATGCGCTTTCCCCCTGCAAGCAGTGAGTAGCGCATGGCCTCCACCAGCCCCTCGGTGCCGGCTGCCTCGGCATCGGCGACCGGGTCTCCGGTCATGAACCACAGGCCGTTGAGGTAGTCGTCCACCCGTGCCCGCAGGTGCTCCGGGTATCGCGCGTGGACGGTGCGTGTGGTGTCGTCGGTCATCGGTGCGCAGGGTACCGGCCCGGGTTGCGGAGGCCCGCTGCTGGTAGCGTCGGCGTCCATGCGCGCCCTCATCCTTCATGGCCCCGGAGACCTCCGTCTGGAGGATGTCCCTGTTCCGGAACCTGCGTCCGGCGAGGTCATCCTCGCCGTTGAACGGGCGCTCACCTGTGCCACCGACGCCAAGATTCTGCGGCAGGGCGCACATCCGTCGATCGCCCCGGTGCCGGCCCCGCTGGGCCATGAGGCCTGCGGCGTGGTGTCTGCAGTGGGCGATGGCGCCCTCGGCGTTTCCGTCGGCGACCTGGTGGTGGTGGCCAATTCGGCGCCGTGCGGGGAATGTCCGCCATGCGCCGTGGGCAGGCCCTCGCTGTGCGAGCACATCACATACCTCTCAGGCGCCTACGCCGAGTATCTGCGCGTGCCTGCTGCCATCGTGTCGCGCAATCTGCTGCCGGTTCCGGGTGGTCTCGAACCGGAGCGGGCGGCGATGGTGGAGCCCTTGGCGTGCGCGGTGCGTGGAGTGGAGCGCGTGGAGGCGGGGGAGGGCGATGAGGTGGTCGTGCTGGGAGGCGGCACGCAGGGCACCCTTATCGCCGGCCTGCTCGCCGTACGCGGGTGTGTCGTCACGCTGTGCGACCCGCATGAAGATCGGCGCGAGCGCGCGATTCGCTTTGGTGCGGCACGCGCCATGGACGCGCCACGCGACGCGGCTGCCATCGACGTCCTGCGAGCTGCACACGGCGATGGGCGTGGTCCATCCGCCGTAGTGGAGGCTGTCGGCCGCCCCGATGCATGGCAGGCGGCCGTCTCGATCGTGCGTCCCGGCGGCGAGGTACTGCTGTACGGGGGCTGCGCTCCGGGCACCACCGTGACATTCCCCACGTTTCCACTGCACTACGGAGAATTGTCCATTCGCGGCTCGTATCACCACACCCCGCAGGCGGTGCGGGCCGCCTTGGCACACCTGGCGGCCGACGACGCCCCATACGGCGAACTTCTGGGCGAACCCATCACGCTTGACGAGGTGCCGGGGGTGCTCACAGCCGGCAGCGGCCTGAAGCGCCCGGTCATCGTGCGCTAACACCGCGGCAAGTCCCCGAAAGAGCCGCAGGACCCTGATCTCCGATACACACTTGTGACGGTGACTGACCCCTCGTTTTGCCGTAAGTACCTGCATACGTGAACATCTGCACATTTGTGACGGTGACTGACCCCACCCGGGGTCAGTCCCCACCCGGGGTCTGACCCCCACCGGGGACTGACCCCGATACGCTGGCGGTCATGGCACTCCGCCCCGATCTTGACGCTGTCGCCGCGATGGTCCCGCGTGGATCACGCGTGCTCGACCTCGGCTGCGGCGATGGCGCGCTGCTCGACCACCTCATCCGCGAGAAGGATTGCGACGGCACCGGGGTTGAGATCAGCGATGAGGGATTCCACGCGTGCGTGGCCCGCGGGGTGCCCGTGATGGTGGGCGACATCGACCGCGGGTTGGCCGACGTGGAGGACGGCGCATTCGATGTGGTCATCCTCTCGCAGACCCTTCAGGCCACCCAGCGACCCGCCCTCGTGCTGCACGAGATGATGCGCGTGGGGCGTGTCGGCATCGTGTCGTTTCCCAACTTCGGGCACTGGCGCCTGCGATGGTCGCTGGCGGCGCGCGGTCGCATGCCGGAGTCGTCGTCGCTTCCGTACCACTGGTACGACACCCCAAACATCCACCTGTGCACCATCCGCGACTTCGAGACGCTGCTGGCACGGGAGCACCTCACCACCATCCGGCGCGTACTCGTGGATGACCGCGGCCGGCCGGCCCATGGGGTGGCGCTCCGGCGCCCCAACCTGCTGTGCGCAGGCGCCGTGTACCTCGTGGGCCCCGACCGGGCGTAGGCGGGGGCATGACGCTGTTCACCACCACATTTGCGGCACTGGTGATGATCGCCATCGGCGTGGCGCTCAACCGTACGGGCGTGGTCAACCGCGATCAGTCGCAGATCCTCGTGCGCATCACGCTGTACGTGCTGCTGCCCGCGCTGGTGCTCAAGGTCCTTGTGGGATCCCATCTCACCTGGAACCTGCTGCTGGTGCCGATCGTGGCGTTCTGCGTCACAGCGATCATGGCCCCCATTGGCCTGCTCATCTCGCGTGGCCTGAAACTGGGACGTGCGGCAACCGGGGCGGTCATCATTGCCACGGGCGTGGCCAATACCGGGTTCTTCGGCCTGCCCCTCATCGCGGCCAGCCAGCACGACTACTCACTGACGGTTGCCGTGATGTACGACGCCCTGGGTACGGGAATCCTCATCTGGACCTTCAGCCCGATTGTGGCTTCGTGGTTCGGGCGCGGCGAGGTGGACGATGCCCTGTCCATCCGGCAGTCGCTCAAGGGCCTTCTGCTGCCTCCCATGTGGGCACTCATCGCCGGTCTCATCCTCACGATCTCCGGCGTGCACGACCTGCCCGACTTCATCGAGTTCCCGGTTACATACCTCGCCGCGGGCGTGCTGCCGGTGGTCATGCTCTACGCGGGGATCATGCTCGACTGGTCGGGTATCAGGGACTACTGGCGGGTGATCGCCGGGGTCTCCATCGCCCGATTGGCAATCGGACCAGTGGTGACATTCGCTGTGGCGGTTGCCTTTGGTTTCAGCGGTGAGCAGCTGGACACCATTACGGTCCTCGGCGGCATGCCGAGCGGCATGATGGTGCTGGTGATGGGCGCGCACTACCGGCTGCCCGTCAACCTGCTGGCCGGGTGCGTTGCCGTAACCACGGTGCTCGCGCTCCTCACTCTTCCAATCGTCACCGCGGTGGTTCATTGAGCACGTCACCTTTCTGCACCCGCCTTGCCCAGCGCGTCGCATCGCGTGGCAGTCAGATCGTGCTCGGGCTCGATCCCGACCCGGCACGCGTGGACGGTGGGGCAGTGGGCGCCCGTGACTTCTGTATCGACGTCATCGCAAAGGCCGCCGAGCACTGTGTGGCGGCCAAGCCCCAACTGGCCTGCTTCGAGCGCTTCGGGGCCGACGGGTGGCAGGCATTCGAGGAGGTCTCGCAGGCAGCGGCCGACGCGGGCCTGCTTGTCATTGCCGATGCCAAGCGCGGCGACGTGGATGCCACCACCCGCCACTACGCCGCGGCATTTCTGCGCGATCCCATCGACGCGCTTACGGTGAATCCAATGCTCGGCACCGACTCAGTCACCCCGTTTCTCGATGCCGCGGCGCACGGGGGGAGGGGGCTCTTCGTCCTCGTGCGCACCTCCAATCCCGGCGCTGCCGAGCTGGAGGATCTTGAGATGGCCGACGGCCGTCCGTGGCACGAGGCCGTGGCCGACCACGTGCGTGAGTGGGGGCAGGCGACCACCGTGGCCGGTCAGGGATCGTCAATCGGCGCGGTCGTCGGGGCGACGGTGCCCGAGCGCATTCACCGGTTGCGCGAGCTGATGCCCGACCAGCCATTTCTGCTCCCCGGAGTGGGGGCCCAGGGCGGTGACCCCGCCGAGCTCGGCCCGGCATTCGGCGGGCGCGCCCATGGCGCGCTGGTGTCGGCAAGTCGATCCGTGATCTACGCGCACGATCCAGCGCAGGCGGCACGCGACCTGCGCAACATGGTGTGGAACGCCTGGGAGGCGAACTGATGATGGACGAGCGGCTGCGGGATCTGATCGAGCGTGCCAACTACGTGCACGTGGCCACACTTATGCCCGACGGCTCACCGAGTTCGGTGGCGATGTGGGGTGGCATGGAGGGCGACTTCGTCACCATCTTCACCGGTGGCCCAGAGAGCCGCAAGGCCAAGAACCTGGCACGCGACGGCCGCGTGGCCATCTCCATCATCGACTTCGAGAACCCGTACCGGGGCGGACAGCTCCGCGGGCACGTGGTCGGGACCCGCCACGGCGCCGAGGCCCTCGAGGCCATGGACCGCCTGTCGGTCAAGTACACCGGCGAGCCATTTCCGTGGCGGGCCGACCAGGGCACGCAGTACCTCATCGAAGTCGAGTGGTCGCACTACGCCGAGCTCGGGTTCACGCACGCGCCTGCATGATCCGCCGTATTGCCCGGTGCCTGCTCGCCGCCGGGGCGGTCATCGCGCTCAATGAGCTCTGGTACCGCGGGATCAATGGCCTGATGCTTCGTGCGGCGACACAGGTTCGGGCGCCCTGAACCATTGCGCGGGTGTCGCACCGGTGCGCCGTCGATCGTTCCCGCCGAATCCGCGGCATAGAGTGACTGCATGAGCTCACCGACACTGGTAGTGATGGAGGGTGACGAGACCGGCCAGGAATTGCTGGAGGAGTCGCTCCGCGTAATTGCTCCGGATGTCATCGGCATCACACTCGCCATCGAGCGGTACGACCTTTCGCTGGCCGCCCGCCGGGCGAGCAACAACGGCGTGGTGCACGACGCCGCGAATGCGCTGCTTCGCACCGGCTATGGCCTGAAGGCCGCCACCGTGACGCCCGAAGAGACGGGTGGGGTGGGCAGCCCCAACGCAATCCTGCGCACCGAGATCAATGGTCGCGTGATCATCCGCACCGGGCGCCGCATTCCCGGCGTGCGTCCCATCGGGGGCGTACACGCTCCCATTTCGGTGGTGCGCATGGCCGTTGACGATGCCTACGGGGCCAGGGAATGGCGCGAGGGCGAGGGCATGGATGAGGTGGCGTGGAGGGAAGAGCACATTTCACGTCGCGTCTGCCGCGCGGTGGCGGAGTTCTCGTTTCAGCAGGCGGTGCGCATGAATGCCACGGTGATGGGTGGCCCCAAGTGGACCGTCTCCCCGGTGTACGAGGGCATGCTCAAAGAGGAAATGGATGCGGCATCGGGTCGCTACCCGGGCATCACCTACAAGCCCACGCTCATCGACGCGCTGTACGCCGTGCTCGTGAGCCATTCGGGCGAGACGCTCGTGGTGCCGTCACTCAACCGCGATGGCGACCTGCTGTCGGACATGGTGCTGCAGCTGTTCGGCACCATCGCCGGGGCTGAGTCGCTGCTCCTGGCGTTTGACGACGACTTCCGCCCGTCGGTGGTGATGGCTGAGGCACCGCACGGCACCGCCCCCACGCTGTTCGGCAAGGACGTTGCCAACCCGCTGGCCATGATCCTGGCTGGCGCCGCTGTGCTGGGGTACATGCACTCCGACGAGGCATCCCGCGCCTCCCGCGCCATCTACGAGGGTGCGCTCGAAGCCGTGTCGGATGGCGTGCGAACGCCCGACCTCGGTGGCGACTGCTCCACCACCCACTTCACCGATGAGGTCATCCGCCGGGTGCGCTCAAAGTTGGATGTGTGGGAGGCGCTTGGCGAGAGCGCCGGCCCCCAGACGATGTAGCGCAGAACTGTGTGGGATCAGGCGGCGCCCAGTCGCAGTTGCGGCCTGCGCCCCTGCCAGCCGCACCACAGTGCAAACAGCACGATTGCGATGGCCGACCCGGTCCAGTGCTGGCCGGTGAACACGCCCACCAGACTGATGAGCCCGGCGACGATGGCTCCCGCAAATGTGGGTACCAGCGGCAGGCGCACCACGCGTACCGTCACATAGGTGGCGATGAGCCACGCAGCGGGACCGATGAGCCAGCCCCAGGTCTCAAAGAACGAGTGGGGGAGGGTGAGCCCGGTCGTCGCGCCCAGAATGGCGACGACGATCGCCTGGCACAGCGTGGCCCTCCAGAGGATCCCCCAGTCCATGCGTGTCTAGCCGTCGAGGAGATCGGGCAGGTAGGGAATGTTTCCCCTGGCATCGCCGGGGGGCATCCCCACCATGACCTCCGCGGTGATGTCGTCAACGCGCTCCTCGGACGGAGGGTCCTGCCCTGACATGTCGCGAACGGGTCCGCCAGGGCCTGCGGTGTCGATCCACTTCTGCACGTAGTCGGCCTCACGGGTGTAGCCGAGTTCGTTGAACACGGTCACGGCCCGGTGCTGGTCTTCCATCCATGCCAGGCGTCCATCGGCCTTGGGGCCATCGCCGTATGAGGTGGTCACCGAGCGCACCATGGCGCCGGTGGGGTGGTACATCATCCCCTTCAGCATGATCGCCCGCATGTCGTGGTCGCAGTCGGCACCCCACATGCGCCAGAACAGTGCGGTCTCTTCAACCGTGCGGCGCAGATCGGTGCCCTTTGCGCTCGGGTCCTGCCAGCGCAGCGCCATGATGCGGCGATCACCCTCGGACAGGGTCGTGGTTCCCCCCAGGTCGACGCCGTACCCACGCAGGCGCACTTCGCTCTGCAGTTCAATGGTGAGGCCCGGCCCGTAGCCGATGATCTGGCGGCCCTCTGTGCGCCACCGCGGCGCGTTGCGTCCGTACGCGTAGCGCAGGCGGGTGACCATTCCGATCTCCACCTCGCCCTCAAGCACCACCACCTGGCGGATGAACATGCCGGGATGTGATGCCTGCACGGGCCCACGGGTGGGAACCATCAGGCAGTCGATCACCCGCACGAGCCCCGCGGGGCTCTTCAGGTCGGTCTCCACAATGAGCGTGCCCTCGCGGTGGCGGTGCGCCACGGTCTCAGAGTCGGGGAACACCAACTCCACGCCCCCGCCCCGCTCATGGTCAACAAGGCGGCTGATGATGGTGGGCTGGTCGATGCGCGGTGCAACGAGCCAGGTGAGCGTGGCGTTCTCGTCAACAAGGCCCATGGCCCGGCCATCGGAGATCAGAAGGGGTTCAGACATGTGGGCAGGCTAGCCGAGGTTCGGTACCTAAGATCATGCGTATGGAAATCGAGATCACCTTCATCTCCGACCCGGGGTGCCCCTGGGGCTACTCCGCATCGCCATCCCTGGCCGCGCTGCAGTGGCGCTACGGCCCACGCCTGACCTGGCGACTGGTCACCATCGGGCTCGCCGAGGACGCCTCGATGTACGAGTCGCGCGGCTACGACCCCTTCATGATGGGCGAGCGCATGGAGATGTTCCGCCAGTTCGGCATGCCGTTCACGGTCGGCCCCCGCGCCCGCCTTACCGGAACCGGGCGGGCATGCAGGGCCATCCAGGCCGTACGGGTGCTGTCCCCCGGCGATGAGATCACGGCCTTTCGTGCGCTGCAGTTCGGGTGGTTCACCACGCGAATGCTCATGGATCTGGACGAGAACATCGCAACGGCACTCGCCCGCGTCCCGGGCCTGGATGTGCCCGCAGTCATGGGCCTGCTGGACGACCCCAGGGTCGAGGCGGCGTATCAGGCCGACAGGGCAGAGGCACGCACGGCCGCGGGCAGCCCCACAGCATTTCAGGGCAAGGCAGCCAATAGTGATGGTGCCGTGCGGTACACCGCTCCATCACTCATCTTCCGCGCCGGCGACCGCACGCTCGAGGCCGGTGGATTTCAGTCGATGGAGGCCTACGACGTAATCGTGGCCAATCTTGACCCCACCGGATCCCGACGAGACGTCCCCGAGGGTCTCCCTGAGGTGCTGCTCAGTGAATTCCCGCTCGGCCTCACCACCCAGGAGGTGGCCGAGGTGATGCGCACCGACATCGAGCAGCCGATCAACCGCACCGCCGCCGCGCAGTCGCTCATCCGGGCCGTGGGCCGTGGCACCGTGAAGGTGGAGCCCCTCGGCGATGACGGGCTGTGGAAAGCGACCTAGACGTTGGGGGGTGGTGGGCCGCTGCACGGGTCGTAGGCTGAGGCCGTGAGAGATCGCCTGCGTCGCCTCATGCGAAACCCGCTCGGCACTGCGTTTGCGCTCGACGGCGTCGCAGTGTTGCTGGTGGCCATCACGTCCGTCGTGGTGAATGCGTGGCCACCGCGCGAGGCGAGGCCCGCAGCAGGTGTGGGTTGGTCGATGGCCATCCTCATGCCGCTGGCTGGGGCACTCGCCCTGACAGCGGGCGTGGTGGCCGTGGTGTCGCTCAGGCGCCAGCGCCTTGTCACCCGCACGGGGAAGTGGGCAATTGGGGTGGGCATTTTCAGCGCCCTCATCAACCCCGTGGTGGTCCTCCCGGCCTATCTGATCGAGCGGGCCGTCCGCGGTGGTGAGGTTCCGGGGGACTGGGGCGAGCCGTACTCATTCATCTGGCTGGCCTCCATCATCACCGCCATCATCCTCGGTCTCGTGGCCCGCGAACCGGAACGCCGGGGGCTGCTGGTCATCCCGGCCGTGGTCGGCGCGTTCGTGCTCACGGTCGTCCTTGGCGAGGTCGCCATTCCCCACTGACGGGTACGGCGGTACGGTTTGGCCATGCAGACCACCGGATGGATCAACGACCTGCGGCACCCGCCGCCTCTGGACTTCCACGACGGCAGGCAGGAGTGGAAGCGCCTGCTCAGCGAGCTGGTGGGCACGTTCTTTCTGGTGCTGGTTGCCGCGGGGGCCGCGATGGTGATGGCGCAGTACCCGGGAACGGTCACGTTGCAGGCGGCCGTGGTGGCGCCTGGCCTCATGGTGATGGCCATCATCATGTTCATGGGCAGGGTGTCGGGCGCGCACCTCAATCCGGGAGTGAGCGTGGCCTTTGCGCTCCGTGGGGACTTTCCGTGGTACCGCGTGCCCGGCTACATCGTCATGCAGCTCTTGGGGGCCATCGCAGCCGCCGGGCTGCTTGAGCTGCTCACCAACCAGTCGGCCAAAGTGGGTGGGTCGTACCCGGGTGCCAGTACCAGCGCCCTGGCGGCCTTTGCCACTGAGGCCGTGCTCACCTTCGGGCTGGTGAGCGTCATCCTTGGTACCGCCTCTGGCGCACAGAACATCGGCATCATCGGCGCCCTTGCGGTGGGTGGCTACATCGCGCTCGCTGGCCTGTGGGGCGCACCACTGTCGGGGGCGTCCATGAACTCTGCCCGCACCTTCGGGCCAGATCTCGTGGGCGGAGACTTCAGCGACTTCTGGGTGTACGTGGCAGGCCCCTTCACCGGCGTGTTCATCGCCGTTGGCATCGCCTACCTGCTGCGTGGGTCAGGGGGCGGGGTGGATGGTTCGGAGGCGGCACAGGGCGCCATCACGACCATCGTCAAGGATGCCGAGAAGCAGTAGGCCGGGCGGCCTGGTTACTCCACCGGGGCCAGATGCTCCCGGCAGGCCGCCTCGTGGCCCGACCGGGAGATGCCCTGAAGCGATACCTCCACTGGCCATCCGGGGTCGGCCCCCCCGGCATCCTCGGGCGGTGCAGTGACCACGGCTTTCCAGCGATCGGCCGAGCAGGACCACCCATCCGCGGCGAACTCGTTCAGCAGGTCGTGAAGGATGTCGGGCGGCCCGAGCAGCAGGTAGCTCTTCGGGGTCAGAGGCGTCGGTGTGTCAGTCACGGGAGGGAGGATAGAGTCCCCGCCCGTGACGTCCCACAAGCTCCGCTCATTCACCGGCGAAATCGCCATGATGTTCGAAGACCAGCACCCGTACCGGGGCCGGGTCCTCCTCATCACTCTCGACACCACCGTGCCGCTTGAGCTCAACACCTTTGAGGTGACGGGCGAATTGGCCGACCGCTTGGTGGACGTGCTCGAGGAGGGGCAGATCGTGCGCATCGACTGCCGTGGCGACACGCAGGAGGTTGTGTCGCCCGAGAGCATCGAGACCTCCGACAAGACGGTGGCCATCGTGCTCGACATCGTGGTGATCGAGCAGGCGTGATCACCGAGTTCCTCACGATCGGGGGCGATGGCCCGGCGCTTGCGGCCGACATCACCCGGCCCGATCGCGGGGCACCGGTGGCGGGCGTGGTGGTGTGCCATCCCCACCCTGCATACGGCGGCACGCGGCAGTCGCACATCGTTCGGGCGCTGGTGCGGGCATTCGTCGACCGGGGCATGGCCGCGCTCAGTTTCGACTTCCGCGGTGCAGGCGAGAGCCAGGGCGAGTCTGAGGGCAGCACGACCGAGTGGAGCGACGTCACCCGCGCGCTCGATGCGCTTGAGGATGCACTGCCGCCAGGGACTCCACTCGCACTCGCCGGGTATTCATT